>NZ_VFUR01000008.1:0-283062 GCF_006441095.1 Mesorhizobium sp. B2-5-4
CCAAGGCGGCCCGATCGCCTTTCAAAAAACGCCCATGCATCACGTGCGCCAAATATCGGCTCCCGTGCAAAGGCCTCCTTGTGGGGCCTGAAGGGCGGGCGAGGCCCGTGACTCGCCCAGGGCGCTGGCCTCGCGAAGCGAGGTCGGATGAGGGGTGCTCCAGCTTGGCGCCGACGGCACTGCGTCACCCATCCCTCAACCGTCTCGGCGCTGCGCGCCGATCCGCCTTCTCCCACAACAAGCGGAGAAGGAACAGACTCGACCCCTCAATGTCCCTCGAAGCCGATCAGCGTCCGCACCGGCACGCCGAGCGCCTCGAGCTTGGCGCGCCCACCCAGATCCGGCAGGTCGATGACAAAGCAGGCGGCGAGAATATCCGCCCCGATCTGGCGCAGCAGCTTGACCGCCGCTTCCGCCGTGCCGCCGGTGGCGATCAGATCGTCGACCAGGATCACCTTCTCGCCGGGCGCGACGCCGTCCTTGTGCATTTCCATCTCGTCCAGCCCGTATTCCAGGCTGTAGGCGACGCGCACGGTCTCATAAGGCAGCTTGCCCTTCTTGCGGATCGGAACGAAGCCGGCCGAGAGCTGGTGGGCGACGGCGCCGCCCAGGATAAAGCCGCGCGCTTCGATGCCGGCGATCTTGTCGATCTTCTGCCCGGCATAGGGATGCACCAGCTCGTCGATGGCGCGGCGGAAAGCGCGTGCGTTGCCGAGCAGTGTGGTGATGTCGCGAAACAGGATGCCGGGCCTGGGATAGTCGGGGATGGTGCGGATCGACGCCAGCAGCGTGTCTTCGAGCGAGGATTTCATGAAGCGGCTCCGGATGATCCAGCTGACAGAAGCGAAACGGCGCGGGGCCGATCGTAACCCGGCGCGACCGACAACGGCTAGCGCGATGTGACGGTCGAGACAAGCGCATCCGACAAAGGATTTGGCAGCGATGCCAGGCGATTTCCTTGCCGTGGGCCGCAGGCCCTGGCCGACACGAAAAGGGGCGCCCGAAGGCGCCCCGCTCGAACAGATGGCTATCGGCCAATTTTACATGCCGAGATCGGAACGAAGCTCCGCCCTGGCTACTTCGTACTCGGCCTTGAAGTCATCGCGGTTGAGCAAGACCGCGGCGATGACGCTGCCGGAAATCTTGCCCATCTCGACGTCGGACGGATAGTGGATGCCGCCGACGATGCGGTTATGGGCGAACTCGGCCGCGCGCGCCATGATCTCGGCACGCCTCTCCGGAACCATGTCAGCCAGGATGATGCCCATCATCGTGCCGACGGTCGCATGGCCCGACGGCCAGGAACCGGAGCTCGACAGCTTCACCACCGGCTTCACGAGATCGCTGAGCTGGTGCGGACGCGGGCGCTTCCAGACGTCCTTCGCCGGATCGACGACGGCGCCTTCGGTCTCCACCACGCGATCGAAGAAGGCGCTGAATTTCGGCAGCTTGTCCTTGTTGAAATTCGGTCCCATGACGTCGGCGAAACGCCAGACGTTTTCCTCGGCATCGGCGATGGCGCGGGCTTCCATTTCGGGTGTGCGCGTGACTTGCATGGTCAGCACCTCGCCAAGCTCGGCCTTGGTCTCGGCCGAATCATTGGCCGGCGGCGGCGGCAGGATCATCGTCAGGTCGACGTCCTTGTTGGTGATGAAGGGCTTTGCGTCTTCGGCGCGGGCAGTGGAACCAACGACGAGCAGCAGCAGGCCTGCCGCTAGCGATGCGTATCTATTCATGGGCGTAATCCTTTGATGAGAGCGCCGCAGGATCGCGATGTGTGGTGACGGCCATGTGACACCGCCGAGACGTGGCGGTGCAATCCACCCGAAAAACAGAAAAGGGCGCCTCGCGGCGCCCCATGTCGTGCCTTGAACGGCCCAACGCCTAATGTGCGACGGCTTCCCATACTTTGCGCTTGGTCATGTAGACCAGGGCGCCGAACAGAAGCAGGAACACCAGCACGCGGAAGCCCATCTTCTTGCGGTCTTCCATGTGCGGCTCGGCCGCCCATGTCAGGAAGGCAGCCACGTCGCGGGAATACTGGTCGATGGTCTGCGGCGAACCGTCGTCATAGGTCACCTGGCCGTCGGAGAGCGGCTTGGGCATCTTCAGCGACACGCCCGACATGAAATACGGGTTGTAGTGCGTGCCTTCCGGGATGACCATTCCGGCCGGGGGCGTCTGGTCATAGCCGGTCAGCAGCGAATGGATGTAGTCGGGACCACCGGCATCATACTGGGTGAAGATGTCGAAGACGAACTGCGGGAAACCGCGCTCGACGCCGCGCGCCTTTGCCAGCAGCGACATATCCGGCGGCGCCGCGCCGCCATTGGAGGCAGCGGCGGCTTCCTCATTGGCGAACGGCGCCGGGAAATGATCGGATGGCTTGCCGGGACGGTCGAACATGTCGCCGGCATCGTTGGGGCCGTCGTGGATGGTGTATTCGGCTGACAGCGTCTTGATCTGCGCGTCGCTATAGCCGAGGTCCGACAGCGTGCGGAACGCCACCAGGTTCATCGAATGGCAGGCCGAGCAGACTTCCTTGTAGACCTTCAGGCCGCGCTGCAGCTGCGCCTTGTCATAGGTGCCAAACGGGCCGGTGAAGCTCCAGCTCATTTCCTTCGGCTCGTTGATCGGGAAATGCGTCGGTGCCGCCGCGTTGTGCGCTTCTTCAGCCGCTAACGCCCAAGTGCCTGCTACTCCGGTGCCGGCGGCCACAAGGCCGATCAGCGCCAGCGAGGTGAGAATCTTCTTCATGCCAAATCCCCTTAGATTCTCTACCGCTCAGCCCTTGGTCTCAGGTGCTGCCGTGGCGCCCACCGGATGTCCGCTGCCACCCTTGTTCTTTTCGAGCACCGCCTCGGTGATCGAGTTCGGCAGCCTGCGCGGTGTCTCGATCAGGCCAAGAACCGGCAGGACGATGAGGAAGAAGGCGAAGTAGAACAGCGTCGCCATCTGCGCCATGAACACATAGCTGCCTTCCGCCGGCTGCGAGCCCAGCCAGCCCAGCAGGATGGCATCGGCCACGAATAGCCAGAAGAACAGTTTGTACCAGGGCCGGTAGACCGCCGAGCGCACCTTGGAAGTATCGAGCCACGGCACCAGGAACAGCATGACGATGGCACCGAACATGCACAGCACGCCGCCGAGCTTGGAATTGATCGGCCCGACATTGAAGGTGATGGCGCGCAGGATCGCGTAGAACGGCAGGAAGTACCATTCCGGGACGATATGGGCCGGGGTCTTCAACGGGTTGGCAACCGTGTAGTTGTCCGGATGGCCGAGATAGTTCGGCAGGTAGAAGACGAAATAGGCGAAGACGAACAGGAACACGATCATGCCGAACGCGTCCTTGATGGTCGCGTAGGGGGTGAAGGCGACGGTGTCGGTCTTCGACTTGACCTCGATGCCGGTCGGGTTCGACTGGCCGACGACATGCAGCGCCCAGACATGCAGCACCACGACGCCGGCGATCATGAACGGCAGCAGGTAATGCAGCGCGAAGAAGCGGTTCAGCGTCGGATTGTCGACGGCGAAGCCGCCGAGCAGCAGCTGCTGGATCCAGTCGCCGACCAGCGGAATGGCGCTGAAGAAACCGGTGATGACGGTGGCGCCCCAGAAGCTCATCTGCCCCCATGGCAGCACATAGCCCATGAAGCCGGTCGCCATCATCAGGAGGTAGATGATGCAGCCGAGGATCCACAGAAGTTCGCGCGGCGCCTTGTAGGAGCCATAATAAAGACCGCGGAAGATGTGCAGGTAGACGGCGATGAAGAAGAACGAGGCGCCGTTGGCATGCATGTAGCGCAACAGCCATCCCGAATTCACGTCGCGCATGATCTTCTCGACCGAACCGAAGGCGAGATTGGTGTCGGCCGTATAGTGCATGGCCAGCACGATGCCGGTCAGGATCTGCGCCACCAGCATGATCGCCAGGATGCCGCCGAAGGTCCACATATAGTTCAGGTTGCGCGGCACCGGATAGGCGATGAAGCTGTCATAGACCATCCTGGGCAGCGGCATGCGGGCGTCGAACCAGCGTTCGATACCGGTCTTCGGCGTATAGGTCGAGTGTCCCTCGCTCATCGAAATATCCCCTGCCTCAACCGATAAGGAGTTTGGTGTCGGAAACGAACTTGAATACCGGAATCGCCATGTTCTCCGGCGCCGGGCCTTTGCGGATGCGGCCGGCAGTGTCGTATTGCGAGCCATGGCACGGGCAGAACCAGCCGCCGAAATCGCCTTCCTGGCCGAGCGGAATACAGCCCAGATGGGTGCAGACCTGAACCATCACCATCCAGGCTTCCTTGCCGGGCGTGGTGCGGTTGGCGTCGGTTGCCGGCGCATCGGATGGCAAATTGGCGTTGCGCGCGATCGGATCTTTGAGATCGGAGAGGCTGACGGCCTCGCCGTCCTTCATTTCCTTCTCGGTGCGGTTGCGCACCACGACCGGCTTGCCGCGCCACTTGACGATCAGCGAGCTGCCAGGCGTCAGCGAGGAGACATCGACCTCGACCGAAGCGAGCGCCAGTGTCGAGGCGTCGGGGCGCATCTGGTCGATGAATGGCCAGGCGACGGCACCGGCGCCAACCACGGCGGCCATGCCGGTGGCGACGTAGAGAAAATCTCGACGGTTGGGATCGTGGATGTCGGTTGCGCTCACGGGTGCCTGATCCTTTCGCCTCTTCCGCGCCGGTGGCCGAGCCTTGTCCCCGCTCAATCACGCCAACCCGACAGCGCATGGCGAACAGGCTAGCGAATTCCTCCGGCATTTGGACTTCGGTTTATGCGTGAAGCCCGTTTTTGTCCAGACGGGTGAAGGCACAAGGGCAGATTGTCGCGGGGACGAAATACCCTGTCGCCGGGCGGGACGGCCAGGCGCCGCGAAAGGCGGCTAAACAACCGGGAAACAACCGCAAATCCGATGCCTCGCCTCGACACGGAGCATCGGCGTGATCTATCCTTGGCCGCATGGCGCATGTCATCGATCGCGAGGAATGGGCTGTTCGTTCCAACCACTGGAAGGGCGAACTGCAATGCGGCGCCTACGGCTCGAACTCCTGCCTGATCTTCAACTACCTGCCCGACGTCGGCGGCGGCCCGCGGCTGCACGCCCATCCCTATGCGGAGATCTTCATCATCCGCCAGGGCACCGCCTTGTTCACGGTCGGCGACCAGGAAATCGAGGCCACCGCCGGTCAGATCGTCATCGTGCCGCCGCACACGCCGCACAAATTCTCCAATCTCGGCCCGGGTCCGCTGGAAACGACCGACATCCACGAGAACGGCAGCTTCATAACCGAATGGCTGGAGTAACTCCTGCATAACCCTGGCGGCTTCCCGGTCGGCGCCTAGATCTAAGGCATGGGAGCCAACCGGAAAGCCGTCAGGGCCAGGACATGCAAACCTCGACCATCGAAATCGAAGGCCTGAGCATTGCCATGCGCGAGGCAGGCCCTGCCGGAGCACCGGCTTTCCTCCTGCTGCACGGATGGCCGCAAAGCTCCTACGCCTTCGAGCGGGTGATCGGCCGGTTGGCGGCCGACTACCGGGTCGTCGCCCCTGATCTGCCCTGCATCGGCGGCTCGCAAGGCCTGCCCGGGGCTGGCGACAAGAGAACCCTGGCGAGACTGATGAGAGGCGTCGCAGAGACTTGCGGACTACGCCAGCTCGTGGCCGCCGGCCATGATGTCGGCGGCCAGATCGTGTTTGCCTTGTTGAGAGACCATCCGGACATCCTTTCCGGCGCGGCGATCATGGATGTCGTCATTCCAGGCATCGCGCCGTGGGAGAAGGTCATTCGCGATCCGCGGATCTGGCACTTCGCCTTCCATGCCGTCCCCGCCTTGCCGGAAACGCTGGTCAGCGGCCATCAGAGCGCTTATTTCGACTTCTTCTTCAATGTGCTTTCGAAGGATCGAGCCTCGATCCCTGACGACGCCAGGGAAATCTACGCCAAGGCCTATTCACGGCCGGAAAGCCTCCAGGCGGGGTTCGACTGGTATCGTGCCTTTCCCGAGGATGCCAAGGTCAATGCCGCGCGGCCCGCGAAACCGATTGCGGTTCCGGTGCTGTATCTGAGGGGTGCGGCCGAGTCCGGCGACATCGGCGACTATGTCGATGGCTTGCGTGCAGCCGGGCTCTCAAATGTCGAGGGCGACATCATAGCCGGCAGCGGACACTTCGTTGCCGATGAAAATCCCGAAGCGCTTGCCGCCCGCCTGGCGCGCTTCCACAGGGAAATCAGCGCGGCAAGCTCCAACTCTACATGGCGCCAAGCCTGACCAGCACGGCTTTCGGGATGTTGTATTCGCGGATGACGGCGTCATGCTTGCGAAAGCCGCACAATTCGCGCTGGATGAAATAGCCATGCACCGCGGCGGCGGCCTCCTTGAGCAGACGGGGGCGCAACTCATCGTCGCCATTGTCGCGCAGCCGGGCCAAGGTTTCTTCCACGCGCTGCCCCGCGCGACCGAGTGCCGCCGCCTTCTCGGCGAGGATTTCATGGCCAAGCGCGTCGAAGGCCGCGTCGGCGGCCGACGCGCCGGCAAGATGAGATGGCGGACGCAAGGACATTTCAGTTCCCCTTCCCGAGCACCATGCGGTGGGTGACGAATTCTTCGCCTTCCACGCGCTGAAAACCAAGCCGTTCATAAAAACCGAAGGCTTCCGGCGGCGCGCGGGTGTTCAACACAGCGAAATATTGGCCGGCCCGGCCGATCACGGTCTCGACCAGCATGCGGCCAAGGCCGTTGCGGCGGTGGCGCGCACTGACGAACAGGTGCCGGACCCGGCCCTGGTCCCTGCCCTCGAAATAGGGATCGATGTTCAGCCCGCACACGCCGGCGAGTTCCCGGCCATGCCACATCCCGAACAGTCCCTCGCCCCGCTTCAGGAACTTGTTGCGGCCGCTTGCCCAGCCATCGCCCAGGCGCACCAGCATCCAATAGCCTTCCAGCCGGCTCTCTTCCTTCAACGCGCCGAAGGCCACCACGGTTGGTCGTAAACGCTTGAGGACATAGCCGACCTCTGGGCCGAACTCTGGCGATCCAACCATGCGCCTACTCCGCCGGCCGCGTCTCTTCCAGCACGCTTTCCTCGTGATAGAGGAAGCCGCCGGACTGGCGCTTCCACAGCCGGGCATAGAGCCCGTCGAGCGCCACCAGTTCGTCATGCGTGCCTTGCTCGACGATGCGGCCGCCGTCGAGTACCACAAGGCGATCCAGTGCCGCGATCGTCGACAGCCGGTGCGCGATGGCGATAACGGTCTTGTTCTCCATCAGCCGCGTCAGATTCTCCTGGATCGCCGCCTCGATGTCGGAATCGAGCGCCGACGTCGCCTCGTCGAGAATCAGGATCGGCGCATCCTTGAGGAAGACGCGGGCGATCGCCACGCGCTGGCGCTGGCCGCCCGACAGTTTGACGCCGCGCTCGCCAACGAAGGCCTCGTAGCCCTGGCGATCCCTGTTGTCGCGCAAGGTCAGGATGAATTCATGGGCCTCGGCCTTCCTGGCCGCCGCGATCACCTGCGCGTCGGTCGCATCGGGCATGCCGAGCTTGATGTTGTCGCGCAGCGACCGATGAAACAGAGCGGTGTCCTGGCTGACGACGCCGATGTTGGCGCGCAGCGAATTCTGCGTCACACCGGAGACGTCCTGTCCGTCGATAGTGATCCGGCCGCTCTCGAGATCGTAGAGACGCAGGATCAGGTTGGCCAGCGTCGTCTTGCCGGCGCCCGATGGCCCGACCAGCCCGACCTTCTCACCCGGCTTAACGACAAGGTCGATGCCGTTCAGCACGCCAAACCCGTTGCCGTAGTGGAATTCGACATTCTTCACGTCGATGCGTCCGCCCGTCACCACCAGCTCTTTCGCGCCCGGTGCGTCGGTCAGGCCGAGCGGCTGCGAGATCAGCGCCTTGGAGTTCTCCAGCACGCCAAGGTTTCGCAAGATACCGTTCATCTGCATCATCAGCCGTCCGAGCAGCATGTTGAGGCGCAGCACCAGCGACAGCGTGAAGGCGACGGCGCCGACGGTGATCGAGCCCTCGACCCACAGATAGACGGCAAAGCAGCCGATCGCCGTGATCATGATGCCCGACAGCGTCGTCAACGCCATGCGCACGCCGGTCAACCGGCGGGTGAAGGGACGCAATGCGTCGAGATAGATGTCGAAGCCGTTCCTGATGTAGCGGTCGTCTCCGTCGGCCGCGAACAGTTTCAGTGTCTGTACATTGGAATAGGAATCGACGATGCGGCCATTGATCATCGAGCCCGCCTCGGCCGTCGCTTCGGCGTGCTTGCGGATAGCCGGCAGATAGAGCTTGGCCAGAAATCCGAAGGCGGTGATCCAGATCATCACCAGCACCGCGAGCCTGAGGTCGAGCCCCGCGACCAGCGCCAGCGTCGTCACCGTATAGACGATCATGAACCAGACGACCTCGATGAAGCTTTCCATCAGGTCGCCGGTCGCCTGCCCGGCCTGCCAGACTTTCGTCGCGATCCGGCCGGCGAAATCGTTCTGGAAGAAGGCATAGGACTGGCGCGATACGTGCCGGTGCGCCTGCCAGCGCACCAGATTGTAGAAGCCGGGCGTGATCGTCTGTTCGTCGACCAGCGCCGACAGCCCGACGACCACCGTGCGGATGACCAGCACCACCGCGACCATGAACATAAGTTCGGGGCCGGCGGCGGTCCACAGCGCGTGCCAGCTCCGCTCGCCGGGCAACTGGTCGAGAATGTCGACCAGCCGTCCGACGAAATAGAACAGGCCGGCCTCGACCAGCGGCGCGATGCCGCCGATGACCAGCATGGCAAAGAAGGCGAACTTCGCCTGCCCGACATAGTGCCGGAGGAAGCCGGCGACGCTGGCCGGTGGCCGAAGATTCGCCGGCTCTCTGAACGGGTAGACCCAGGTCTCGAACCAGCGGTAGACGGCTGTCATCATGCGGCGGCCATCATTCTGCGGCTTGCCCCCTTACAACTGCGTCGTTGGCGGCGTCGACCGGGCCGTCTTCGAGCAGGAATCCACCCGACTGGCGCTGCCAGAGCTGCGCGTAGAGCCCGCCTCTGGCGACCAGTTCCTCGTGCGAACCCTCCTCGATGACGCGGCCCTGGTCCATCACGACGAGCCTGTCCATCGCCGCGATGGTCGACAGCCGGTGCGCGATGGCGATGACGGTCTTGCCCTGCATAAGCTTGTAGAGATTCTCCTGGATGGCGGCTTCCGCCTCGGAATCGAGCGCCGACGTCGCCTCGTCAAGGATAAGTATGGGCGCGTCCTTCAACATAACGCGAGCAATGGCGATGCGTTGCCGCTGACCGCCGGACAGTTTGACGCCACGGTCGCCGACATGGGCATCGAAGCCCTGGCGGCCGCTATGGTCCGAAAGCGCCGATATGAAATCCAGCGCCTCTGCCCGCCGCGCCGCCTCGACAAGCATGTCGTCGCTGGCATCGGGCCGGCCATAAAGGATGTTCTCGCGCACCGAACGATGCAGCAGCGAGGTATCCTGTGTGACCATGCCGATCTGGGCGCGCAGCGAATCCTGCTTCACGCCGGCGATCTCCTGGCCGTCGATCAGGATCCGGCCGGACTCCAGATCGTAGAAGCGCAAGAGGAGATTGACCAGCGTCGACTTGCCGGCGCCCGAGCGTCCGACAATGCCGACCTTTTCGCCCGGCTTCACCGTCAGCGACAGGTTTTCGATGACGCCCTTCTGCTTGCCGTAGTGGAAGCGGATGTCCTCGAAGCGGATATCGCCTTTGGAAACGCTGATCTCCTTGGCATCCGGCCTGTCCTCTACGAGGCGCGGCAGCGAGATGGAGGCAATGCCGTCCTGCACCGTGCCGATATTCTCGAACAGGCCCGACATTTCCCACATGATCCACTGCGACATGCCCCACATCCGGAGCACCAGGCCGATGACCACTGCAACCGCGCCAATCGTCACCGCTTGCCCCATCCACAGCCACAGCGAGATGGCGGTGACCGAGAACAGCAGCAGCGCGTTCAGTATGTAGAGCGAGCCGAACAGCACCGTCACCAGCCGCATCGACCGGTAGACCGTGTCGAGGAAGCCCATCATGCCTTCCCTGGCGAAGGCGGCCTCGCGGCGCGAATGGGAAAACAGCTTGACCGTCTGGATGTTGGTGTAGCTGTCGACGACGCGGCCGGTCATGGTCGAGCGCGCATTGGCCTGCTCCTCGCCGACCTTGCCCAGGCGGGGGATGAAAAAGCGCAGCAACAGGATGTAGCCGACCAGCCAGACGCCGAGCGGCGCCGCCAGCCGCCAGTCGGCCGAACCGACGATCAACAGCATGCCGAGGAAATAGACGATGACGTAGTTCAGGACGTCGATCACCTTGATGACGCATTCGCGCACGGCGAGCGCGGTCTGCATCAGCTTGGTGGCGATGCGGCCGGCGAATTCGTCCTGATAGAAGCTCATCGATTGCTTGAGCAGGTAGCGATGCACCTGCCAACGGATGCGCATGGGATAGTTGCCCATCAGCGTCTGCTGGTTGAGCAGCGAATGCAGCCAAACCGTGCCGGGCAGCGCAAACAAGACGATGAAGGCCATGCCGGCGAGCTTCCAGCCCTCCGTCTGCAGGAAAGTCTCGCGGTTCTGCCCCGACAGCCAGTCGACGATGCGGCCGAGGAAGCCGAACATCCACACTTCCGCGATTGCGATGGCCGCCACCAGCACCGCATCGACAAGGATATAGGGCCATGCCCCGCGCGTATAATGCAGGCAGAAGGCAACCAGCGTCTTGGGCGGCTCGACCGGTTCCGCGGCCGGGAACGGATCGAGCCTTCTTTCAAACCAGCTAAACAAAAACATAGGATACGCCTGTAAAATCTGTTTTCCGCTTACGCGGCTTGGCGACGTACAAAGTCCTCGGACCGCATGGCGTCGAGGGCCGACGCTCCGGAATCATCCGGAGCGTCGGCCCTGCTTCGCGCTATATAGGGGTTCGCCGGCTTTTCGCCGACAGGCACCTTTGTCGATCCTGACGACACGGCGCCGCCAGTCCGGTTCTTCGCGCCCGGCCGGATCAGCCGGACGATCCGGCGCACCAGCGACGGCCGGCTCGGATCGGGAACCGCGTGCGAGAAATCGACATCCGGCAGCATGCCGCGATGCGGACGCCTGCGCACTTCGGCATGAACCGCCGACGAATAGGTGTCGCCGATCAGCAGCGCCCAGGTCGGCAGCCGGTGGACATGCAGGCTCCTCGAGCCCGGTATTCTGTAGGGATCGAACATCGGTCCGTCCTCCGTGTGAAAATAGAGATGAAAAGGATGATCGACATCGTGCCGCGGGATCGGCGGCGGATCAGTCGGGACGCGTTGGGACGGGGCCATCGGCCCCTTCGGCAGCTTAAAAAACATCGCAGGATTCCTTCGAAGACCAGGGTATGGTTTCGGCGGAAATCGGTGCGGAAGTATCTAAAAGATCAGGAGAAACGTCGTACCGAAACCGCCAGGGCGCAAGTAAGCCCACGGGTGGGGCGCTGGATGTACATGGCCATCATGAATTACCCCTCCATCGGTTCGGGTTGACAATGCTGGTCGTATACTCGACTTCGCAGAAAATGGCCACCCGCAGGTCCAGGAATTTCCAAAACCGCGAAGCAGCTGTGGCCGATCTGCCACTTATTAGAAGGACGCGAAAGTGAACCGTGGTCTCCGCATCGCGCTCTACCAGCCTGACATCGCCGGCAATACCGGGACAATCCTGCGCTTCGCCGCGTGTCTCGGGCTTGGCGTCGACATTATCGAGCCGGCCGGCTTTCCGCTCTCCGACAAAGCGCTCAAGCGCGCCGGCATGGACTACCTCGAAATGGCTGCCCTGACCCGGCATGTCGACTGGCACGCCTTCGAGGAGTGGCGCAAGGCGCGCGCGGATCGGCTGGTGCTGCTGTCGACCAAGGCTACGACCCCCTACACCGACTTCAGCTTCACCAACCGCGACATCCTCCTGTTCGGCCGCGAATCCGCGGGCGTGCCGGATCCACTCCATCAGGCGGCGGATGTTCGGCTGACAATCCCGATGCGGCCCACCGCGCGCAGCCTCAACGTCGCCCTTTCCGTGGCCATGGTGGCGGGCGAAGCCATCCGGCAGCTCGGCTAGGGGACCGGCGGCAGTGCGGTCCGCGGTGATTTTTGCCCAGGCGCACATCCGCCTTCTCCTTCGTTTGCACATCCACGCTTTCTTGGCTACAAGCTCAACTTAACTTGAGGTCAAGCGGAAAATCGAGAGATGGCACCAGCGTTGGAATTGACGGTCGGCCAGGTGGCTGCGCGCAGCGGTGTGGCGGTGTCGGCGCTGCATTTCTATGAAACCCGCGGGCTGATCCGCAGCCACCGCACGTCAGGCAACCAGCGCCGCTACGGCCGCGACGTGCTGCGCCGGGTGGCGATCATCAAGGTGGCGCAGGAGGTTGGCATCTCGCTGGCCGAGATCGGTGAGGCATTGGCATCCCTGCCCGAGGGCCGGACGCCGACACGCGACGACTGGAACCTTTTGTCGACAGCCTGGCGCGACGGGCTCGATCACAAGATCGCCCAGTTGAAGAAACTGCGCGACGGGCTGACCGACTGCATCGGCTGCGGCTGCATGTCGATCGACAAATGTCCGCTGCGCAATAAGGAGGATCGGCTGGCCCGGGAGGGAACTGGCGCGCGGCGGCTGATTCTTCCTTCTTCCCGTGCACGGGAAGAAGGTGCCTGAAAGGCGGAAGAGGGGCAGCGCCAGCACTCGAAGGGTCGCGCCGTCCCTCACCTGCCTACCGGCATCCTCTCCCCGCAAACGGGGCGAGGAAATCCTAATCCGCCGCCGGCAAGCGCCTGATCGTAAACTCGATCAAATCCCCCGGGCGCTCGAACCAGCTTTCGATCTCGGTCCAGTAGGCCTGCTTTGGGAAGCGTTCGAACCATTCCTTGGCCTTGAGGCGGGCATCCGAGCGCGGCAGGACGAAGGTCTCGCGCAGGAACCCGTCGCGCGGCATGCGCGCGCGCTCGGCCCGGCTTTGGTCGAGCCTTTTCTTCAGTCCATCCAGCGGCGGTCTTGCCGGGGTGCGCACGAAACAACTCCTTGCACCTGGCGCATGACCCCGAAATCGGAATCGAGGTTCGGAAAGGATCATGCGCGAAACCAAAGTGACTTGACCCTGTCCCTTAAGAGATTAGGGATCGCGCCCGGAAAAGACGAGTCTTTTGTCGACTCACCGCCCCGCAACCGGAGACGGCACTTGGAACGACCTGAAATACCGGCGGGGCTGCCCGCCGACATCGAAGAGAAGAAGATGAAGGCCCGGCTTTGGTTCGAGGCGCTACGCGAGCGCATCTGCGCCACCTTCGAGCAGATCGAGCAGGATCTCGGCGGGCCACTGGCTTCGTGGTCGCCGGGCCGTTTCGAAAAAACGCCGTGGGAGCGCGATCAAGGCAGGGGCGGCGGCGGCACCATGTCGATGATGCATGGCCGTGTCTTCGAGAAGGTCGGCGTCCACACTTCGACCGTTTATGGCGAGTTCTCGCCCGAATTCAGGAAGCAGATGCCTGGCGCCGAGGAAGACCCGCGTTTCTGGGCATCGGGCATTTCGCTGATCGCGCACCCGTGGAACCCGAACGTTCCGGCCGTGCACATGAACACGCGCATGGTCGTCACATCCAGGCATTGGTTCGGCGGCGGCGCCGACCTGACGCCGGTGCTCGACCGCCGCCGCACGCAGGACGATCCCGACACGACAGCCTTCCACCGTGCCATGCAGTTCGCTTGCGAGAAGAACGCCGGCGTCGCCGACTATCCGAAATTCAAGGCCTGGTGCGACGAGTACTTCTTCCTGCCGCACCGCAACGAGCCGCGCGGCACTGGCGGCATCTTCTTCGACTGGCTGCATTCGGCTGAGGAGAAGGGCGGCTGGAACGCCGATTTCAATTTCGTCCAGGACGTCGGACGTTCGTTCCTCGTCGTCTACGGCCATTTGGTGCGCGCCAACTTCAACGAGAACTGGACCGATGGCGACCGCGACGAACAGCTCATCCGCCGCGGCCGCTATGTCGAATTCAACCTTCTTCACGATCGTGGCACCATCTTCGGGCTGAAGACCGGCGGCAATGTCGCCTCGATCCTGTCCAGCCTGCCGCCGGAGGTGCGCTGGCCGTAACAAGATGGTGAGCGCGACGTGAAGCCGCATTGATGTCCCATTTGTCGAAAATGGGCGCGGAATGTGACGCCAGGAATATCTTTTTCGTCTAATATCCATCTGAAAAAATTGGGTTATTTGTCGCATTTGGGTCGGGAAGCGCCGGTGGTTTGCCTGAGGGCAATTCCAGGAAATGCAACCGCTGTCCCTTCGGAATTGCGTCGGAACGAGGCGGGCCGCGACTCGACGCGACCGGACGGCCCAAAGACGATGCGGATTATCCTCGTCAAACAGGATGCCCGCTCTTCCAGGAGTATCAGCATGAGAAAGATCATTGTTTCCGCTGCCGCCGCCGCTCTTCTTGCTTCCGGTTCGGTGGCGTTCGCCGCCGTCAAGCATACCACCGGAACGGTCAAGACCTTCGATACGGCGTCCAAGAGCCTGGTTCTCGACAATGGATCGTCTTTTACGCTTCCCGAGACCTTCAAGGATCCTGGCCTGAAGGTCGGCGAGAAGGTCAGAATTACGTGGGACATGAGCGGCAAGAACAAGGTTGCCGAGGCAGTCAAGATCGTGAAGTGATGGCCTGCCCGCAGGGCTAGCGTAAAGAAGGCGGAGCAGCGCTGCTCCGCCTTTTCACCGTTGACCGCAACCAATACCACCCCATCTGTGTTATGGTCTTCACCCTGCCCGTGGTCCGGTTCCGAGGCCGCACAGCGGGCCAAGAAGATGCGGAGCTCCGGCCTGTCCCTGCAGGGCAGTCGATCCGGCTCCATGGAGGAAGAGGAGAAATCCCATGAAGCAGTTCCACTGCGGATCGCTGGTTCCCGGCTGCGACTGGCACACCCGTGCCGACGAGGAGGCCGAGATCATGCGCCGTGCCGTCGAGCATATGCGCGAAACGCATGGCGAGACGATCATCCGCGAGACGATGATCGAGGCTATCCGCTCCCGAATTGAGAAGGCCCGCGACGCGGCGTAGGGCGCGGCGGGGGCTGTCGGTATTAACAAAGGAACCGCGGTGGCGCTCGGGTAACGTGCGTCGCATCGGTTTCTTTCGACGTATGGCCTGCGCCTCCAAAAATCATATTTGCTCCAGCTAAAATAAACCGTGCGGTAACCGAACCCGTGCGATCGTTCAGACTGATATCCAGACTACAGGGGCTGCCAGAGGAGCCCGTCGCCGTCAGGCGCTGGTCCGGAATCGGTGGGGCGAGGTGTTTCGCGGATGCGCGAAAAGTTCGGCAATCGTGCGAGTTTGTGCGCAACGGCGCTCCTGCCGTGGGCGCTCCTCGGCGCGCCGCCGGCGGTTGCCCAGGAATGGGCGACATCGCTCATCGACATCCACCAGGGCTCGCCGCTCAGCGACAAGGCGAGAGGTCTGGGTGACGGCGGGTATGAGTTGCAGACCGGAAGCCGGATATCGTTCAATCAGTGGTACCAGACAAACTGGGTCGACATGCATGTGGACCTGATGACGCAGATCACGCAGGACACCGGTATTCTTTGGGGGTTTGGCACTGGGGAACAAGGCGAGAAGTATCGGATCGAGCCCAGCCTCAAGCTTGGTTTCCTCACACAGCTGCATCCGAGTGCGAACAGCATACTGTCCCTGTCGTTCACCACGACCTTCGGCGGTAAGCTCACCGAAAAGCCCTGCCAGGCCGATTATGGCGATCTGGGCACCTACAGCGTCAATTGCCGGCTCGCCGCCGGCGAGATGGCGCCCGAGGAAACCTTGAAATATCTGGTTAACGCTAAACCGGAGAGCCAGCATCTCTGGCTGAATTACCGTGTTACTTTCTGATCGCGAGGGGCCGGGCACGAGATGTGGCGTAGCCGCCGGAGATACGCGGTCGTCCGTCCTAGCTTCCGTTTGAACCGAGGTAAGATCATGTCAAATGCGCGTTGGAAGTTCGGTGTCGCCACGGCCCTCGCCCTTCTGCCGGCTTCCATGGCGGCGGCTCAAGAAGCTGGCGGTCCGGATCCGCTATCCGCGCTCTGCCTGGGCGGTCGGACGAACGCTTCCATATGCCTGAGCGCAACCTTGCCGGCGGCCACATCGCAGACTTTGCAGGGCTGGATGAGCCCGGATGTCGGAGCCGCATGGAGTGCCGGTTACAAGGGCCAAGGCGTCACCATCACGATCGTCGACGATTTCTCCAGCACATCGAAGTTCAGCGGCAATTTCGGCATCGGCACGCAGACCCAGCGCCACGGCGAATGGACCCGCGAAGAAGCCAGCATGGTTGCGCCCTTGGCAACCATAAGGTCGAAAGACTTTTCCACCAGCTCATCGGTCGCGCTGTCGCCGGGCCTGAACGTGCTCAATCTGAGCTATGGCATGTACACCAATGCGGGTTACAGCCCCAGCCAGATCGGATGGAGCGCCGAGGAAGCCTCCATCATCTCCTATGCCACCAAGGGAACGGCCGTGGTTTCGAAGGCCGCGGGCAACGACGCGGTTGCCGTGGGCGGCGTCACCAGCGGCCAGCAGGATTATCTCGACCTCGCCCTGGTCGGAAAGGCATCCGCGATTTTCGTCGGCGCGCTCAACAGCAACGGCACGACGTCGAACAAGGCCAGCATGGCCTGGTACTCCAACATCGCCGGCTCCAACCAGGCTGCGCAGAGCCATTTCCTGGTCGTGGGTGTCACCGGGGACAAGACCGGCCTTTACGGCACATCTTTCGCCGCGCCGATCGTTGCCGGCTACGCCGCCATCGTGGGCAGCAAGTTCACCAAGGCAACGCCGACCCAGATCACCAACCAGTTGCTGAACACGGCCCGTACCGACACGCTGGCCAACTATAGCGCCTCCGTCTATGGCAAGGGCGAGGCAAGCCTTTCGCGTGCCCTCGCTCCGCTGTCGATCAGGTAGCGGCACGGAATCGCATGGTGGCACCGGCAGAGACCTTGCGGTTCTGGCCTACGTTTCAAGGGCCTGCGCGGCGCGTTCGAGCAGCGCGGCGCGATCAGGCGCAAATCCCGCTTCGATCCATTCCGCCTCGATGTTTTTCAGGATTTCGCCGAGCTTCGGCCCTGGCGTTGCGCCGAGCGCGGTCAGATCGGCCCCACGCAGCGGAAATTCGGGCCTTTCCCATTTGAGCGCAAAGGCAAGCAGGCGCGAAAAGCCGCCCGCTTGAAGCAATGCATTATTGTCCTCGACAGCGCGCACCCGCGCCGCGGCAAGCGCAAGCCGCAGGCGGTCGACAAACCCTTGCCGGTCGCCGCGATAGAGTTTTTTCGCCAGTTCGCCCTCGGTCGTCTTCGGCTCGATGGCCGTGGAGAGCGCCCAGTGGAGCATGCGGTCGGCTTCGGCGGTCGAGAACCTGAGCCTCTCGGCCAGCGTCTTCATGCGCGCCGCATCCGGCGGCACGATTGCCTCCAGCCGCAGCATCGGATCCACCGCCCAGCTCAGGTCCTTCTCGGCCTTGGTCAACCCGTGGATCGCGTCGATGCCCCATTTCTCGCTTTCCGACAGCGCGGCGGTCAGGACACCGGCCTGCCGCATCCAGAGCAGCGCCCGCGAAGGATCGGGGGCCGACAAAAGCTTCTTCAGTTCGGACCAGATGCGTTCCGCCGAGAGTTGGCTGAGGCCCTCCTTCAGCCGGGCGCAGGCCTTCAGTCCCTCGGCGTTCGGCCGGCCATCGCCATACCAGGCAAAGAAACGGAAGAAGCGCAGGATGCGCAGATAATCCTCGCGGATGCGGGCCTCCGGATCGCCGATGAAGCGCAGCCGGCGCGCCTCGATGTCGGCAATGCCGCCGACAAGGTCGACAACCCGTCCGTCGGCCTCCGCGTAGAGCGCGTTGATGGTGAAATCGCGCCGCTCGGCGTCGAGCTTCCAGTCGCGTCCGAACGACACCTTGGCGCGGCGGCCATCGGTCTCCACATCGGCGCGCAAGGTGGTGATTTCGTAGGGTTTGCCGCCGGCGACCACCGTGATGGTGCCGTGCTCGATACCGGTCGGCACCGCCTTGAAGCCTTCCGCCACGGCGCGACGAATGGTTTCCTGCGGCAGGCAAGAGGTGGCGATGTCGATGTCGGTGACAGGCTGGCCCATCAGCACGTTGCGCACGGCGCCGCCGGCAATGCGTGCCTCTTCACCGCCTTCGGTAAGCACGCCCAGCAGGCGCTGCAAATGCTTGTCGGAGAGCCAGTCGGCCCTGCCCGCGATCGAAACACTCACGCATAGAGCCTTTCATAGAGCGTACGGATGATACCGGCGGTGACGCCCCAGATACGCCGGTCGCCATAGGGCATGTCGTAGAAGAACCATTCGAGATCGTTCCACATGCGGCTGTCGCGCTTGTGATTGGCGGTGTCCATCAGGAAGCGCAGCGGCACTTCGAAGGCGGCATCGACCTCGTCGACGTTCAAAGCCAATTGGAAACCCGGCCGCACGATGCCGAGCACCGGCGCGATGCGATAGCCGCTGCCGGCGACGTAATCGGGCATGCGGCCGATGATCTCGATGCGATCCGGGGCAAGACCGATCTCCTCGAAGGTCTCGCGCAGCGCCGCCGCCTCCGGGCTCGCGTCGGTCGCATCGATCGCGCCGCCCGGGAAAGCCACTTGGCCGGAATGATTGCGCAGCTTCTCGGCCCGTTTGGTCAGGAGAACCGTCGCCTCGCCGTCATGGTCGACCACCGGGATCAGCACCGCCGCGTTGCGGAGCGGCTTGCCTGGGTTAAGGCGCGGGTGGCCGGGATTGAAGCGGTGATCGCCATAGTCGTCGCCGGCATGCGCGTCCGGCTGCGCGGCAAAGCGCGCGCGAAAATCCGCCGATGAGAACGGTGCCGGCGACACCTGGTCCATCATGCGCTCAACCGCTCCAACTGATCCGCCGGCATGATCGGAAACACGGCGTTCTTCGAGCGCACCGAAAACATCGCCCTGCCGTCGATCTCGATCTCCTCGCCGTGCCCGACCAGTTCGTACATGACCGGCCGCGCCACCAGCGCCTCCAGCCTGCCGCGCACCAGCAGATAGGGCTTCAAACCGCCGGTCTCGTTCTCGTCGACGAAGCGCAGCGGCCGCTCCGGTCCGGCCTCGACCACGTCGCCGACATTGGTGCGGAAGGTGATGACCTGATCCTCGCCTTCGCCCGAAACATTCATCTCGACGGCGATGAACGGTGCATCGGCGACGCGGATGCCGACCTTTTCCACCGGCGTCACCAGATAGGTCCTGCCGTCGGCGTCCTTGCGCAGCACGGAGGAGAAAAGCTGTACCAGCGGCATGCGGCCGATCGGCGTGCCCAGGTAGAACCAGGTCCCGTCGGCCCTGATCTCCATGTCGAGATCGCCGCAAAAGTCGGGATTCCAGCGCTCGACCGGCGCCGCGCCCTTGCCGGCACGGGCCGCGCGCGAGATCAGCGCCTCGAGGCCTCGAGCCTCGGTGGCCTGCGTAAGGCTTTGTTGGCGATGTTCGTGGTGTTCCGTCATCGTCACGAAATAGTCACTGTTGTTCCGCTTGTCAGCCTAAGTCTGTGATTTAAGTTCAACCATAGGCGCTCCGCGAGGCCGAATCGCGGCGGTCTATGGTATGGTGCGGACCAGTATTTCCAAACCATGACATTCCAACCAAAGGGATCGATGCGGCATGAGCGTGATGGTCAAGGAAAGCCCGATCAGCGAAACGGACATGATCGCCGAGGCCGAGAAGGCGCTTGCCGACATCTCCAGGATCCGCGACGGGGTTGGCCGGGTGATCTTCGGCCAGGAAAACGTCGTCGAGCGCACGCTGGTGGCGCTGCTGGCCGGCGGACATGCGCTGCTGGTCGGCGTGCCGGGCCTGGCCAAGACCAAGCTGGTCGAGACGCTGGGCGTCGTGCTCGGGCTTGATTCACGCCGCATCCAGTTCACGCCGGACCTGATGCCGTCCGACATTCTCGGCTCCGAGGTCATGGAGCAGGACGAAACCGGCAAGCGCTCCTTCCGCTTCATCTCCGGCCCGATCTTTGCCCAGCTGCTGATGGCCGACGAGATCAACCGAGCCTCGCCGCGTACGCAGTCGGCGCTGCTGCAGGCGATGCAGGAATATCATGTCACCATTGCCGGCGCGCGCTACGATCTGCCCTCGCCCTTCCATGTGCTGGCGACGCAGAACCCGCTGGAGCAGGAAGGCACCTACCCGCTGCCCGAAGCCCAGCTCGACCGCTTCCTGATGCAGGTCGACATCCTCTACCCCGAAATCGAGGCCGAGCGCCGCATCCTTCTGGAAACCACCGGCGTCGAGGACGCGAAAGCCCAGAACGTGCTGCAGCCGGCACGGCTGAAGGAGATCCAGACGCTGATCCGCCGAATGCCGGCGCCCGAAAGCGTCGTTGAGGCGATCCTCACCCTGGTGCGTTCGGCGCGTCCGGGCCAGGGCAATGCCGACACCGACAAGCATGTCGCCTGGGGCCCGGGTCCGCGCGCCAGCCAGGCGCTGATGCTGTGCACCAGGGCACGCGCGCTCTACGACGGACGGCTGGCGCCCTCGGTCGACGATGTCAGGGCACTGGCCGAGCCGGTGCTGCAGCATCGCATGGCGCTGACCTTCGCCGCCCGTGCCGAGGGCACCAGCGTGCGCGACGTCGTGGCGAAACTCGTGAAAGGCGTTTAGGGTCGGGACCCGCTAATATGATCGAAATGGCGCCTGAAATGGCAAAAAAATGCGAGGAGAACCGCGAAGGTCGGGGTCTTTCCCCCGGCCAAGCGGTTCGACGACGCAGCTTGCAGCCGGTCCATCTGCCCGCCTACTTTGTCGCGAAGGACTTGAAAGCCGAATGGCTTCCTGCGCCTTCGCTCCGCGTATCCGAACAGATGACCTCACACCATTTAGATCATATTAGCGGGTCCAGACCCTAATGGCGCGTATCGGCGAAGTCCAGGCTCCGGCAGCGACGCGCGACGCGCTCGCCCGCGGCCGGTTGCGGGCTTCGCTTGTCCCCGACCTGCTGGTCGAGGCGCGCCGTATCGTCAACACCGTGATCGCCGGCTGGCATGGCCGTCGCAAGCGCGGCATCGGCGAGAATTTCTGGCAGTTCCGGCCCTATGTCGAAGGCGATTCCTCGCGCATCGACTGGCGCCGCTCGGCCCGCGACGATCACACCTACGTGCGGGATCGCGAGTGGGAAGCCGCTCATACAGTCTGGTTGTGGGCCGACCCCTCGCCGTCCATGCTCTACAAATCGACGGGTGCCGGCGTTTCCAAGCAATCGCGCGCGCTGGTGCTGACACTGGCCATGGCCGAGCTCCTGTCACGCAGCGGCGAGCGCATCGCCTGGCCGGGGCTGACCGATCCGTTCACTGCCCGCAACGGCGCCGAGCGCATCGCGGCCCAACTC
Source organism: Mesorhizobium sp. B2-5-4 (assembly GCF_006441095.1). Classification (NCBI taxonomy): domain Bacteria; kingdom Pseudomonadati; phylum Pseudomonadota; class Alphaproteobacteria; order Hyphomicrobiales; family Phyllobacteriaceae; genus Mesorhizobium; species Mesorhizobium sp. B2-5-4. Next base: position 21,486 of record NZ_VFUR01000008.1, read on the forward strand.
ATGCATGCCGGCGAGATGCCGGCAAAACCCGATCTGTCCGACATCAGGCGCTTCTGCGACATCGTCATCGCCAGCGATTTCCTCGATCCGGTCGAGGAAACCATGGCCTGGCTCGACGTGCTCGCCCGCCATGGTGTGCGCGCGCATCTGATCGAGGTCGCCGATCCGGCCGAGGAAACTTTCCCCTATGCCGGCCGCACCGAGTTCACCGATCCCGAGACCGGCGACAAGCTGACCGCCGGCCGCGCCGAGATGTTGGCCGACGAATACCGCTTGCTCTACACCGCCCGCCGCCAGGAACTGGCCAGTTGGTGCAAGCGGCTCGGCTGGAGCTTTACCGTCAACCACACCGACCGGCTGGCTTCCGACGCACTGGTGCGCCTGCATATGGCAATGACCGCCGATGGCGGTCATGCCGGGCTGACCTCTGGTCATGCCGGGCCGAGCGCCACTCCCGGCATGATTGCCGGTGACAATCAGCCTGACATTGCCGCCGGTGGCGGTAAGCCTGACATTACCGCCGGTGGCGGCAAGCCTGGGAAGACCGCCGCATGAGCTGGCTGCCGCTCTCCTTCGGCGCTCCCATGGTGCTGTGGGGCCTGCTGGCGCTGCCGGTGATCTGGTGGCTGCTGAGGTTGACGCCGCCCAAGCCGCGAACCGAGGTGTTCCCGCCACTGAAGATCCTGGCCCGTGTGCTGAGACGGGAGGAAACACCGCAGCGCAGCCCTTGGTGGCTGACGCTGCTCAGGCTGCTGATGGCGGCCCTCGTCGTCGCGGCATTGGCCGAACCTGTGTTCAACCCGCGTGAAAAGCTGCCGGCCGAGGGCGCCGCCCTTGCGCTGGTCATCGACAATGACTGGGCCAGCGCCGCCGACTGGAACAAGCGCATCGCCACCGCCGAGCGGCTGATCAACGACGCGGGCTCGAACGGCTTGCCTGTTATCATCGCCTTCACCGCCGAAAAGCCCAATGCGGAGATCGGCCCTTTTGACGCCGCCGCCGCGCTCGACCGGCTGCGCGCCGCCAAGCCGCGGCCGATCCCAACCGACCGGCCGGCCGTCTATGCCCGCGTCGCTGGTGTGCTGGAGAGCTTGCCCGGCGCCAGCGTCGCCGTGCTGGCGGATGGCCTGGCGGCCAAGGGCGACGAGGCCGCTTTCAACACGCTGTTGTCCAAAAATGCCGCCCGCGTTGTATGGGCGGTGGCCGACCGGCTTTCCCTGACCGGCCTGAGATCAGCTGAAAACCAGGTCGACGGCTTTGGTCTGACCGCCGTCCGCGCGCCCGGCGATCCCGCCCCGGCGCAGGTCACCGCCGGCGCCTTCGACGACAAGGGCCGCCGCATCGCCGATGCGACCCTGACCTTCGCGCCGGGCGAGGCCACGGCCACCGGCACCATGGCGGTGCCGTTCGAATTGCGCAACGACTTCGCCTCGATCGCGCTCGATGGCGAACGCCATGCGGGTGCGGTGCGCGTGCTCGACGAAAGCTCCAAACGCCGCCGCGTCGGGTTGCTGTCGCAAGCCGAGGCCGACCAGGCGCAGCCGCTTCTGTCGCCGCTCTACTACATCAGGCGCGCGTTACAGCCCTTCGCCGATCTGGTCGAGCCCTCCAGCGCCGATCTCGCCGACGCCATCCCGCAGATCCTCGACCAGAAGCCGGCGATGATCGTCATGGCCGATATCGGCACCATTCCCGCGCAGGTTCGGCAAAGGCTGGTCGACTGGGTCGACAATGGCGGCACGCTGGTGCGTTTCGCCGGCTCACGGCTGGCGGCCGCCGGCAATGACGACGATTTGCTGCCGGTCCGCCTGCGCACCGGCGAGCGCTCGCTCGGCGGCGCGCTGTCATGGACCTCGCCGCAGCCGGTCACCGAATTTCCCAAGGCCGGCCCTTTCGCTGACCTGGCGCCGCCGACCGAGGTCACGGTGACCAGGCAGGTGCTGGCCGAGCCGACACCCGACATCGTCGAGCGCACCTGGGCAGCCCTTGCCGACGGCACGCCGCTGGTCACCGGGCTGAAGAAGGGCAAGGGCACACTGGTGCTGTTCCATGTCACGCCCGAGGCGACATGGTCGAACCTGCCGATCTCGGGCAGCTTCGTCGAGATGCTGCGCCGCATCGTGCAATTGTCCCGCAACCAGGGCGCGGCGATCGCCAATGCCGAAGCCGCCGCCACGTCGCTGGCACCCTATCGCATGATTGCGGCCGACGGCTCGCTGGTGCCGCCGACACCGGACGCGCGGCCGCTGGTGCCGGGCGCCGGGGCACTGCCGGTCACCTTCGAGAACCCGCCCGGCCTCTATGGCTCGGAGACCGGCGTCTACGCCCACAATCTGCTCGACGCCGCAAGCACGTTCGAGCCGCTGGCGCGCCCGCAAGTGTCGGTGCCGGTCACCACGGTCCAGTATGCCTTTGACGAATCGCGCAACCTGAAAGGTGCGCTGGTCGCGGCGGCTCTGCTGCTGATGCTGCTCGACACGCTGGCGGTGTTGTGGATGGGCGGCCTGTTTTCGCGCCGGCCGCGCCGGGCCGGTGCCGCTGCAACCACCGCCGCTGTATTGATCGGGCTTGGCGCACTGTTCGGCCATGCCGATGTCGCGCGCGCCGACGATGCCAAGCCGGGTGACCAGGTCGCTATCGAGGCGATTTCAAAAACCCGCATCGCCTATGTGCTGACCGGCGTGCCGGGCGTCGATTCGATCAGCCGCGCCGGGCTCGAGGGCCTGACCCGTTTCCTGATCGAGAAGACGGCGCTCGAACCGGGCGCGCCGGCCGGCGTCGACATTTCGAAGGACGAGCTGTCCTTCTATCCGCTGATCTACTGGCCGATCGACCCATCGGCACCGATGCCGAGCCAGGCCGCGATCGCCCGCATCGACGCCTATATGCAGCAGGGCGGCACTGTGCTGTTCGACACGCGCGACCAGTTCGCCAACGGCATCGGCGCCGATTCCACCAGCCCGGCGACCGAGCGGCTGCGCGACATCCTCGGCAACCTCAACGTACCGCCGCTGGAGCCGGTGCCGTCGGACCATGTGCTGACCAAGTCCTTCTTCATCCTGCCCGAATTTCCCGGCCGTTTCGCCGGCAGCCCGCTCTGGGTCGAGGCATCCCTCGACGCCAGCAATGCCGACAACCGGCCGGTGCGCACCGGCGACGGCGTGTCGCCGATCATGATCACCGCCAATGATTTCGCCGGCGCCTGGGCGGTCGACGAGAATGGCGATCCGCTGCTGCCGACCGTGCCGGCCGACCCGATGCAGCGGGTCTACGCGCTGCGCGCCGGCGTCAACATCATGATGTACATGCTGACCGGCAACTACAAATCCGACCAGGTGCATGTTCCCATCCTGCTCGAACGGTTAGGGCAGTAGGATGATGCTCTTTCTTGCACCCACGCCGATCGACCCTGCCCTGATGCGGGAGGATAAGGCATGAACTGGTCGATCTCCTTCGAACCGCTTTTGTCCTGGCCGCTGTTGGCCCTGGTGCTGGTGCCCTTGGCGTTGCTCGCGCTTGTCGGCCTTGGGTTTCGCCAGCGCGGCGCGGTCCTGCGCTTCGTCGCCCTGCTGGCGCTCGCCGCCGCCCTCTTCAACCCGGTGTTCCTCAACGAGGAGCGCGAGCCACTAAAGAGCGTCGTCGCGCTGATCGTCGACCGTAGCCAGAGCCAGGACATTGGCGACCGCACCAAACAGACCGACGAGGCCGTGGCCGGGCTGCAGCAGCGTCTTGGCCGCTTCAAGCAGTTCGATGTCCGCGTCGTCGAGGCCGGCAAGTCCGACGCCGCCGAGGAGCGCACCGAAACGCGGCTGTTCGGCGCGCTGGAAGGCGCCTTCCGCGACGTGCCGCCCTCGCGTATCGGTGGCGCCATCATGATCACTGACGGCGAGGTGCATGACACGCCTTCGGGCACGCCCGATTTCAACGCCCCGCTGCATGCCCTCATCACCGGCAACGAGCATGAGAAGGACCGCCGCATACGTTTCGAGAACGCGCCGCGTTTCGGCCTTGTCGGCAAGCCGCTCGACATGACATACCGCGTCATCTCGACCGAAAACGAAACCGGGCCGGTCGATGTCCGCGTCTCCGTCAACGGCGAGCAGGTTTCGGTCGAGCATGCCACCGTCGGCCAGACCATGCCGCTGCAGGTGACCATCCCGAGTGCCGGCCGCAACATCATCGAACTCGCCATCGACCGCGAACCGGGCGAACTGACCGATGCCAACAACCGCGCCATCGCGCTGGTCGACGGCATCCGCGAAAACCTGCGCGTGCTGCTCGTATCGGGTGAACCGCATGCGGGCGAGCGCACCTGGCGCAATCTGCTGAAATCCGACGCCTCGGTCGATCTCGTCCATTTCACCATCCTGCGGCCGCCGGAGAAGCAGGACGGCACGCCGATCAATGAATTGTCGCTGATCGCCTTCCCGACCCGCGAGCTGTTCGTCGAGAAGATCAAGGATTTCGACCTCATCATCTTCGACCGCTACCAGCACCGCGACGTGCTGCCGATCCTCTATTACGATTACATCTCCGAATATGTCGAAAAGGGCGGCGCGCTGCTGATCGCCGCCGGCCCCGAATATGCCGGCGAGGCTTCGATCGCGCGCACGCCGCTGATGTCGGCTCTGCCGGCCATGCCGACGGGCGAAGTAGTCGACAAGGCGTTCTACCCGCGCCTGACCGAACTCGGCCAGCGTCATCCGGTGACGCGCGGCCTTGACGGTTCGGCCACCGAGCCACCGCACTGGAGCCGCTGGTTCCGCACCATCGGCGTGCAGAACCCGCAAGGCGAAGTGGTGATGAAAGGTGCCGACAACCGGCCGCTGCTGCTGCTCGACCGCAAGGGCGAAGGCCGCGTCGGCATGCTTCTGTCCGATCAGGGCTGGCTGTGGGCGCGCGGCTTCGAGGGCGGCGGTCCGCATGTCCAGCTCTACCGGCGCATTGCCCACTGGCTGATGAAGGAGCCCGAGCTCGAGGAAGAACGGCTGACCGCCGAGGGGCGCGGCATGGTGCTGGAGATCCGCCGCCAGACGATGGCCGACGATCCCGGCACGGCGCAGATCATCACCCCGTCCGGCAAGACACTCACCGTAAAGCTCGACAAATCCGAACCCGGCGTCTTCCTCGGCAGCGTCCAGACCAGCGAGATCGGCCTCTTCCAGGTTGCCAATGGCGATCTCACCGCGCTCGCCCATGTCGGACCGGTCAACGCGCCGGAATTCGCCGACGTCGTCTCCACGCAGGAGCGGCTGAAGGCGCCGGCGGAAGCCACCGGCGGCAGCGTGCGCCGGCTGGCCCCGTCCACGGCCAGCGACGTGACGCTGCCTTCCATCGTACCGGTGCGTTCGGCCGGCGAAGCGTCGGGCAGCGACTGGATCGGCCTGCGCACCACCGACGACAGCGTCTTGAAGGCCGTGTCGCGCGTACCGCTGTTCGGCGGCTTCCTCGGCCTCGGCCTGCTGCTTCTGGCAATGGGCTCGATGTGGTACCGCGAGGGACGGTAGCGGGGCGTTGTTCCCTTCCTTGTGGGAGAAGGAAAAAGCGCCCTGCTCCTGCCCTCCGCTATGGCTCCGGGCGTTCGTCGCTTTAGTCGACAAATCGTTGTCGACCAATCGCCCTCCGGGCGACCGGTCCTCACTCCTCCGGTTCCGTCGTGAACAACAGCGGATAGCCCTTGGCCTTGCCGGCGTCGGTGGCCCGTGTCGCCTTGGTCTCGGCGACATCCCTGGTGAAGACCGCGACCACGCAGACGCCGCGCTGGTGCGCGGTGATCATGACCCGGTGCGCCTGGTCCTCACTGAGCTTGAACTCGCCCTTCAGCACCGTCACCACGAATTCGCGCGGGGTGAAATCGTCATTGATGAGGATGACCTTGTAGAGCTTCGGCCGCTCTGTCTGCGGCTTCACCTTGACGCGCGGTTTTGTGGTGATTTCAGGCATTCGAACCGACTGTTTCGCGATCAAACTTAAGCCCGCATTTTGCCACGGGTGGCAGCGACCGTCCATTTGCGGACCGTCGGCGGGCACGCCCGGTCCTTCACGATCATGTGGGAAATGGTCTGTCGCGGTTCAACGGCCCTGACGGCCGAAGATCCGGCGACTTGCGTCGGCATCCGCCCGGCGTTCCAGCCATGCCGCGATCGGCCATCCGGCAACGCAGATCAGCGTCACGCCGGCGAGCACGATCAAAAGCCACGCCTGCACTGGCGTGATGTAATCCCAGTTGCTGGAAATCGCCGGCGCGAACAGCGAAGGCTCGGTGCGCCCGCTTGCCGGGTCCGGCACGGGGCTGGCGGTGAGCAGAATCAGCACTCTGGCGACGCCGGTGGCAACCAGGCCGCCGATCACCATGGAGCGAAAAATGGACGAAAGCCGCTTTTTCATGCGGATTGTCCTACAGGGCCGGCATTGCAAACGGGTTAAGCACGATCGAGATGCGTGGCTGGAAGCCGCCGGGTGTTCAGCTTATCGACCGTGCCCTTGGCAGAAGGCCGCCCCAGCCGGTTTGCGGCTGGGGCGGCCTTGGTTGAACTAACCTCGAAGCTGATCAGGGCTTCTTGGGAGCAGCCTTCGCAGGGGCCGCCTTCGCGGGAGCAGCCATCGCGGGAGCCTTCTTGACCGGGCACTTGTGCTTCGTGGTCACCTTGCAGACGGTCTTCTTGGCGACCTTCTTCGGAGCAGCCTTGGCCGGAGCGGTGGTCATCGCGGCAGCAGCCGGAGCGGTGGTCGTGGTGGCGGCAGCCGGGGCAGCGGTCGTGGTGGCGGCTGCGTTGCCGAGAACCGGCATCGAGAAGGCGAGAGCGACGGCGAGACCAAGGGCGGACAGGATGGACTTGTTCATGGCTTCATTTCCTTTTTTCTGCGGGTCGTTTTTGAGTGTCACTGGACCGGGTCGTTCGGTGTCACTCCGAGCAGCTTCAAAGCATTGGCGAGCATCCGGATGCCCTGCGCCTGTTTCTTGGCGGCGCAGTACCGGTTGCCCTTTCTCTGAAGTGCCTTTGCCGCGGTGACCTGCGTTGCCGTGGCATGGGTTTCGAGGGCTTCATCAAATTGGTGGCTGAGATTGGCGCACCGTTCGCTCCGGGTGAGCGGCGCCTTTGCATCCGATTGGTCGACAGCGGCAGTGAGCAGGCCAAGGCCCAGCAGAACTCCCAACAAACTGATCGACAATCTTGGCATTGGTTTATCCGTAAACCCGGAGACTAGCGTCGCAGCCGATGACCTGACCGCCACGGCACCGTTATGCCGGCCTACTTTTTCAGGAGTTTTTCCCGATTGTAGAATTTTGTTTCTGGATTGTGTCTGGCCAGGCCACGCCAAGCTGACCGTCGCTTTCCATGTGGGGAAGGCGGAATTAATTCTCCCTTGAAAAGCAAGGTACTGGCCAACATATGGCCCGAATTCTATCGTGTGGCTCACCAGCCAATCATGGCTTGGCCGGCAACCGGGACAGCGCACCTGTGAAATCCGAGACACACATACTGATCGTCGACGACGACAAGGGCATCCGCGACCTGCTTCAGGAGTTCTTCCAGAAGCGGGGCCTGCACACCTCGGTTGCCGCCGACGGCGCCGAGATGGAGGCCGTCCTGCGCCGTTCCCAGGTGGATCTCATCGTGCTCGACGTGATGCTGCCCGGCAGGAGCGGGCTGGAACTGTGCCGCGACCTGCGCGCCCAGTATACGACGCCTATCATCATGCTGACCGCCGTCACCGAGACAACGGACCGTGTCGTCGGCCTCGAGATGGGCGCCGACGACTATGTGCCCAAGCCCTTCGACCCGCGCGAGTTGCTGGCGCGCATCCGCGCCGTGCTGCGGCGCAACGGCGCCGCCGAGCCGAAGCGCGCCACCACAAAGCAGATTTACCGTTTCGCCGGCTGGACCATGGATTGTTCGCGCCGCCGGCTGACCGCGCCCGACGACGTCAGGGTCGAACTGACCATGGCCGAGTTCAACCTCTTGCAGACCTTCGTCAAGAGCGCTCAGCGCGTGCTGACCCGCGACCAGCTCATCGAACTGTCCGGCGGCGACAGCGACTATTCCTTCGACCGTAGCATCGACATCCTGGTCAGCCGGTTGCGGCGCAAGATGGAAGATGATCCCAAGACGCCCAAACTGATCCTCACCGTGCGCAGCGGCGGCTACCAGTTCCTGCCCGAGACGACCTCCGAATGAGACGTTTCCTGCCGCAGACCTTGCCTGTCTGGGTGCTGCTGATCGTCATTGCCGGCCTGCTGATCAGCCAGGTCGCGACGCTTTACATCGTGTCGCGCGACCGCGCCGCCGCCAATGACGTGGTCGACCTCTACCGTCTCAACGACCGCGCCTTCTCGCTCGTACAGTTGATGAGTGGCGCCTCGCCGGAGGAGCGCAAGGCGACCGCCGCAGGCCTGTTCAACTCGACATACGCGCTCACCGTCTCGGACACGCCCGCCGTCACCTCCTCGATCGCCGGCGACGATGAACTGGCCGAGCTCGAGGACATCCTCGTCGGCCGGCTGTCGAAGTTCGGCATCACCGACGCGCGCGTGCGCCGCGATCCGGCGACGCGCGAAGCCGACGATGCCAATGGCGCGGCGCCGGCGCCCGATATCGGCCAGGTCGAGCGGGACCTTCTGGTGCTGGCCGCCAATTTCGCCCAGAGCGACAAGCTGACGGCCTCGCTGCGCTTCGCCGACGGCCAATGGCTGAACTTCACCGAACCGATCACCCCCGTCGGCCCGATCCTGAGCGTCGACAGTCTGCCGCTCTATGCGCTGATCGCGGGGCTGGTGGTGATCATGTCGATCTGGTCGCTGCGCCGGCTGACCGCGCCCTACCGGATGATGGAAACCGCCGTCAACCGGATCGGCAAGGACCTGAAGAGCCCGCCGATCGCCGAGAGCGGCAGCCGTGAGGTGCGTGCTGCCGCCAGGGCGATCAACGCCATGCAGACCAGGCTGCGCGAATATGTCGAGGACCGTGAACATCTTGCCGCCGCACTCGCGCATGATCTGCGCACGCCGATGACGCGCATGCGGCTGCGCCTGGAGCTGTTGCGCAAATCGGCGGTTCGCGAGGCGCTGGCGCATGATCTCGCCGATGTCGAGAGCATCGCCAGTTCGGTGATCGACTTCGCCACCTTCGAGGTGAACGAGGAAAAGAGCGAACGCATCGACTTCTGGTCGCTCGTGGAATCGATCGCCGACGCCTATCCGGACGTCTCGTTCGACAATGACGACACCCGCTCACGCGGCCTGATCTGCATGGCGCGACCGGTGGCGCTGAAGCGCTGCGTCACCAATCTGGTACAGAACGCCGTCACCTATGGCAAGAAGGCGCATCTCAGCCTGCGCCGCTCCGACGGCACGATCACGCTCGCCATCCGCGACGAAGGGCCGGGCATACCCCAGGCCCAGATCGACGCCGTGTTCGGCTCCTTCGTGCGCCTCGAACAGTCCCGCAACCGCCAGACCGGCGGCCTCGGGCTCGGGCTGACCATCGCCCGCAACATCGCGCGTGCCGCGGGCGGCGAAGTCCGCCTGTCCAACCATCCTGACGGCGGCCTGCTGACGGAGCTGCGCCTGCCGCTGGCGGCTTGAGACTGATCAGGCCGCATCGAACGTCAACTTGTCGCGATGATCTTCCAGGCCAACAGCGCGATGATGACCGCCGCCGCGAGCATTGTTGCCCAGCGATGCCGCCCGAACGCATGCAGAACGAGAACGGCCAGGGCCGCGATCGACGCGGCAAGTGCCCCTTCGACATAGAAGAGCTGTGCGCCGTCAATCGGCCCGCCGCTTGCGCTTCCGACACGGAAGAACTCCAGTATCGACCGGATCGCGATCACGATCAGCAAGCCGAGCGCCGCTTGCGCCGCGCGCGCCGTCGACAGCCAGTTCAATATCCGTTTCAAGGCGCCTCCCGACGCGACCCGAAAGCCTTTCGGTTGACGTTGCCGGCCTACCGCCGCAGCACCGCGCTCAGCACGTCGCGAATGCCGATGGCACCGACGAAGCGGGACTGATCGTCGAACAGCGCTACCGGTGCCGTCTGCGACCGGTGCATGGCCAGCATCACGGTCTTCAGCGACGTGCCGGGATTGGCCCAGAACACCTGCGCCAGCTCCTCGGGCTGGCCCTCGACATCGGCGCAGGACACCCATACTGCCGGCTTGCCGTCGCGCTCGGCCGCCGCCACCAGCCCGTGCTCGTCGATCTTGAAACGCGTCGTCTTGCGCCGGTCGAGCCACACCCAGCCATTGTCGCCATGCTCGAGGTCGCGACGGTCGCGCATGACGTTCCAGGCGGTGAGCACCGAGAGCGGGTTCACATTGGCGATGAAGTCGCGGACATAATCGTTGGCGGGGCGCAGCACGATGTCTTCCGGCGCGCCCGTCTGGACGATACGGCCGCCCTCCATGATGGTGATGTGGCTGCCGATCTTCAGTGCCTCCTCGAGGTCGTGACTGACGAAGATGATGGTCTTCTTCAGCTCCGCCTGCAGCTGCAGAAGTTCATCTTGCAGCTTGGTGCGGATCAGCGGATCGAGGGCCGAGAACGGCTCGTCCATCAACAGGATAGGCGCCTCAGTGGCGAAGGCGCGCGCCAGGCCGACGCGCTGCTGCATGCCGCCCGAGAGCTCATGCGCGTATTTGTTCGACCATTGGTCGAGGTTGACCAGCTTGAGCTGCCTGTGCACCCGCTCCTTGCGCTCGGCATCCGGCACGCCAGCGAGTTCGAGGCCGAGGCCGACATTCTCCTCCACCGTGCGCCACGGCAACAGGCCGAACTGCTGGAAAACCATCGCCACCTGCTTCTGCCGCAGCCGCCGCAAGGTCGGCTCATCGCAAGTGACGACATCGACCGTGCGGTCGCCGTCCTTGACCAGCACCTGGCCGCGCGACACCACGTTGAGCCGGTTGACCGCCCGAAGCAGCGTCGACTTGCCCGAACCGGACAGGCCCATGAGGACGGAAATCTCGCCTTCATGCACGGTCAGGCTGGCTCCAGCGCAGCCGAGCACATTGCCGGTCTTCTCGAGTATCTCGGCCCGGGTAGCACCCTTGTCGATCATCGCCAGCGAACCGGCCTGGTCGGCGCCGAAGACGATATCGACATTCCTGAAATCGACGGCGACGGTCATTTCTTGCCTCCAACGCCAATGCGGGTCATCCGGTCGAGCACGATGGCGAGCACGACGATGGCAAGACCGGCCTCAAGGCCAAGGTCGATGCGGCGCGAACCGAGCGCCCGGTTGATCTCCGTGCCGAGACCGCCGGCGCCGATCAGGGCGGCGAACACCACCATCGACAGTGACAGCATGATCGACTGTGTCAGGCCCGCCATGATGGTGGGCAGCGCCGAGGGCAGCTCGACCTTCCACAACAGCTGGCTCTTGGTGGCGCCGAAGGCCTCGCCGGCCTCGATGATCGATTTCGGCACCGAGACGACGCCGAGATGGGTGAGCCTGACCGCGGTCGGGATGACGAAGATGATGGTGACGATAAGGCCGGGCGCGTTGCCGAGGCCGAACAGCGTCAGCACCGGGATCAGGTAGACGAAGGTCGGCAGCGTCTGCATCAGATCGAGCACCGGCAGCATGATGCGATAGACCTTCGGCTTGTGCGCCGCCCAGATGCCGAGCGGCACGCCGATGGCCATCGCCGCCGCAGCGGCCGCGACCACCAGCACCAGCGTCTGCACCGTCTGCTTCCAGAGGTTCTGGTTGATGATGAAGATCAGGCCGAGGAAAACCGCGATGGCGAGCGGCCGCGAGCGCTGCAGCAGCCAGGCAATGACGGCGATCACCAAAGCGAGCAGCACCGGCGGTACCATCAGCAGGATGTCGACCAGCCCGTCGAGCAGGAAATTGAGGCCGTTCGAGAAGGCCCTGAACACGGTGTCGAAATTGTCGGTGAGGAAGCCGAAGAACGCCTTTCCCCAGGCGCCGATCGGGATCTTGTGATCGACCATGAATTTGGAAATCGGATCCATCTCACCCCTCGTTTGCCAGAGCTCTGCCTTCGGCCCCGTATTGTCGCAACGTCATCTTGTCACAGGATACGAAAAAGGGCAGCCTTTCCACAATGGCTGCCCTCTGTTTCGGTCACGCCGAAATCAAAGTCGGCTCAGCTCCCGAGCGCGGTCTTGACCGCCGCCGCCGCGTCGCCGCCGTCGAAGGTGGTCACGCCGGCGATCCAGGGCTTGACCGCATCCGGATTTTTCTTCAGCCAGTCGGTTGCCACCGTGTTTGCATCGCTGCCCTTCAGGATCGCGTCCATCATCTGGCCTTCCATATCCAGATTGAATTTCAGGTTGGCGATGAACTTTCCGACATTCGGGCACTCGGTCATGTAGCCCTTGCGCACATTGGTCGAGACGGTGGCCGCGCCAAAACCGCTGTCGCCCATGCCATCGAGATAGGTGATCTTCATGGCGCCCATCACAGGATGCGGCGTCCAGCCGAGGAAGGCGATCCACTCATTGTTCTTCATCGACTGCTCGGCCTGCGTCAGCATGCCGGCCTCCGAGGATTCGACCAGTTCGAACCCGTCGAGATTGTCCTTCGGGTTCTTGATCATGTCGAGGATGATGCGATTGCCGTCATTGCCGGCCTCGATGCCGTAGATCTTGCCGTTGAACTTGTCCTTGAACTTGCCGAGATCGGTCAGCGACTTGACGCCGGCATCCGCGACATAGGTCGGCACGACGATGCCGTAACCGGCTCCGGCCAGGTTCTGGCTGACGGTCTCGACCGAACCGTCGGCCGTGTAATCCTTGATGTCGTTGGTCATCGACGGCATCCAGTTGCCGAGGAAGACATCGAGGTCCTTGTTCTTCAGCGACGCATAGGTCACCGGAACCGAGAGCTGGATCACCTGCGGCTCGTAGCCGAGCGCGGTAAGCAGCACGGAGGCCAGCCCGGTGGTAGCCTGGATGTCGGTCCAGCCGACGTCGGAGAGGCGAACCGCCTTGCAGCTTGCCGGATCGCCGGCGAAGGCAGAACCCGTGGACAGGAAAGCCGCCAAGCCTAGGCCGGCGACGAAGGAATTCATACGCGACATCTGTATTCTCCCATTTCGATTCTTTGGCGAAGCGAAGTTTCGGTCTTTGTGCCCGCCTTGTTTCGTCAGCCAAACACCATTCTGAAGTGGTTTCAAGCACTAAGACAATCACGATCAACGGCGCTGGCTGGCCAATCAGCGACACCGCTGACGCTTTCCGTGCCAGGCCCAAGCGCAATCTGCCTCGGCAGTGGCTGCTTTTTCAGGGGAATGCGGCCGCGGCCTCTCCCCGCGTGGCGGGAAGTCGGCTTAAAAGGGCGGCATGGCCAAGCTTTACTTCCACTACGCGACGATGAATGCCGGCAAGACGACCATGCTGTTGCAGGCATCGTACAATTACCGCGAACGCGGCATGACGACGATGCTGTTCGTCGCCGGTCACTACCGCATGGGCGACACCGGCCTGATTTCGTCGCGCATCGGGCTGGAGGCGGAAGCCGAGATGTTTCGCGATGGCGACGACCTGTTCGCCCGCGTCGCCGAGCATCACCAGCACACGGCGGTGCATTGCATCTTCGTCGATGAGGCGCAGTTCCTGGAGGAAGAACAGGTCTGGCAGCTTGCCCGCATCGCCGACCGGCTCAACATCCCCGTCATGTGCTACGGCCTGCGCACCGATTTCCAGGGCAAGCTGTTTCCCGGCTCGCGCGCGCTGCTGGCCATCGCCGACGATCTGCGCGAGGTGCGCACCATCTGCCGTTGCGGCCGCAAGGCCACGATGGTCGTGCGCCTCGGTCCCGACGGCAAGGTGGCCCGGCAGGGCGAACAGGTGGCGATCGGCAAGGATGTCTATGTCTCGCTCTGCCGCCGCCATTGGGAAGAGGAAATGGGCCGCGCGGCACCCGACGACTTCATCGGCTTTGTCAGCGGCTGAAACGAAGGCCCGCCGGACGCCGGCATCGGGCAGCCGGCTGCCATCTCTTGCAGCCGCGCCATTCCATGGTGCCTTTGTTAAGGTCAGCGCCCTATTTCCCGTCTCAGCCAGAACTCCCCGGGGTCAGCCATGCTTCGAGCCGTCTTGTCCGCCAGCCTTCTTCTCCTGGCCACTTCCATTGCCGCCCAGGCCGGGGGCGATCCTGTGCTGGGCAAACATGTTTTCAACCGGTGCGTGGCCTGCCATGAGGCGGCCACCGACCGCGACAAGGTCGGCCCACATCTTATGGGCGTCGTCGGTCGCACGGCGGGAACCGCCGAAAGCTTCCTCGGCCATTATTCGGAGGCAATGATGAGCGCGGGTGCTGCCGGTCTCGTCTGGGACGAGGCAAATCTTGCCGAATACCTCAAATCGCCCAAGCTGAAGGTGCCCGGCAACAGGATGGCCTTCAGCGGCCTGAGCAATGACGACGACATCGCCAACGTCATTGCCTATCTGAAGGCTGATCCCAAGCCCTGAACAGACGCCGTCCGGAGTGGGACGGACCGGCTTGCGCCGGCCTGTGGGGCTGCAAGGGTCAGTTGTTGTCAAGTTTCGGAGCCCTCCGCTTCGGCGTGGACTGATTGCTTTGCCGACATGAAAGTTCAAAATCAGCTGAACCAGGCTTGGCCGACCAGTTGATCACGCCATGAACACGGCTCCATTGCCTTTCAAGGGTTCGGCCGAATATTTGTTTCGCGCAGCGCACTGTTTTCACGTCTTTCAATCCCCTGGTACCCCACATATATTCGCCGCTGTTCGCAACCAGCGAGCGGAAGCCGATGCGGGAGGCCCCTATGGCGACATTGCAGAATTTCGATGCCGAAATTGCCAAGACCAAGCAGGTCGTCCAGGATATGCGCACCAAGATCGAGCAATCCGGCACCGTGCTCGACACACTCGCAACCGCCGACAAGAAGATCGGCGACGCCAATTTCGACATCGAGAACGCCCGCATCGAGGATGTGCTGAAGCAGCAGAAGGTGATGGAAGGCAACATCGCCGACCTGATCATCGGCCTCGAGGACGCCACCAATGTCTTCGGCGCCGAGTTCGAGAGCATGAAGAACTATACCGGTTGGGAAAACTTCGTCGGCGTCTTTTCGGCGCAGCGCAAGCAGCGCATGCGCACCGACCGCGTGCGCAACATGTCGCTCGCCGGCAATCTGCAGGAACTGCTGGCCAAGTCCGACACCATCGTCGGCATATTGAAGGCGCAGAAGGAAGTTCTCGACCAGCGCTACAAGACCTCCGAAGCCAGCCTGTCGCAGGTTATCGAGCGCCGCAAGACCACGATGACGAACCTCGAAGCCGTGCAGAAGCGCATCGAGGAGCTCAACCCGATGCTGCTCGACATCGAAAACAAGATCGCCGCCTCGACCAGCCAGAAAGACCGCACGCAGCTCGAGGGCGAACGTTCCAAGCTCGCCACCGAATACAATGAAAAGCAGGCCAAGGAGCAGGAGCTGCTGGCCGAAAGCCAGACTCTGGAGCGCTACACCTCGATGTTCCAGACCTTCGTCGATTCGCTCAACAACCAGATCGCCGCGCAGTCGACGCTGATCAACAAACTGACCATCGATACCGAGCAGCGCATCGTGCTCTACAAGGCGCTGGAGGATTCACTGAAGACCGCCGCGCAGCAGGACGTCGCCCACAAGATCAACACGCTGGGCAGCCAGGTCGACAACACGGCCGAGGAAACCATGGCCGGCATCGGCGCAGCCTCGCAGAAGCACATCGGCGACCTCTTGGAGATGCACGAGAAGAACATGGTGGCCAGCGCCGACATCCAGCGCCGCAAGAAGCTGGCCGACGATGCCTTCGCCCGCCGCTTCGACGAGGTGCTGAAGAAGCACAATTCGGCCAACTACGTGCAGTCATAATTGCCGCGCGCACCGGTGCGACAATCGCAGGGCTGACAGCATGACACCCGAAAACGACGCGGCGGCGCGGTATTTCTCGGCAATCACGGCCGCGCTCGGCGGCCTTGAAGTGTTCATGCGCGACGACCGCTCGCCGCTTTACCGGCATGGCATTGTCGCCAGGATCGTTGCCGAATACATCGCCCGGCTCGACAAGTCCTTTTCCTGCTGGCGCAACCGGCTGGGCTTCATGGACACGTTCCGCATTTCGCGCGCCGAAAGCGGCTACCCGGTGTTCCAGAACCTGCTCGAACTGGAAAACGACCGCCGCCAGGCCGACGGCCGGCTCGCCAACATTCCCCAGGCCGGCGAGCTGCGCGAAGAGATGGCCGACTTCATCCTGCGCCACAAGCAGTTCCCCGACGCACTGCAGAAATCGATGGCCGAGCGGCTCTATCTCGAGGACGTCAAGAGCGAGCAGACCTTCGGTCCGTTCACGCTGGCGCAGACGGCCAAGGTGTCGGTCAATCCGAAGACGGCGCGGCCCTATTATCTCGTCCACTGGGCCACCTTCGACGGCAGTGCCAACCTGCCTTTGGTCTACATGGTGACGGTGGAGGATTCGTCGGACAGCATGGTCAGCCAGCTTGTCGACCGGAGCGGCAAGCTCAACGACAAGGTCGACATTCCGCTGCCGGTCGACGGCCTGCTCAACCCCGAACTTGCCCATCGTTTCGACGATTTCACCGAGAAGAATTCGGCCTATACGCTGTCGCCGGCGACCATCGCCGTCAACCTCGACAAGGACTTCGAGCCACTGCACCCCAAGCAGCTGAGGCGGGTGGTGCTCGGTCCCTTCTACTCAGCAGGCATCACCGACAACAATTCGACGGTGACGGAAGTGCTGGCCAAGGTGCGCAAGCCCGAAAACGCATGGCTTTTGACCTGGACCATCCAGGAAGTCTATTCCAAGGGCGAGAAGCCGGGCCGCAAGGGCCTGTTCTCAAGCGAGAAGACGACGCAGGAATTCTTCATCAACACCGATGACCTCGAGGCCGCTCGCCAGGGCGTGTCGAGCTACGAAAACCACGCGCTGATCCCGCACGAGGCCTACCAGGCGCTTTACGCCGCGGGCGAAGCACAAAAGATATTTGCCGGCTACAAGGTTCACATCCTGTCGAATGGGCAGGTGATATCGGATGTCTGACCGTCACACCACGGAGCACCCTTCATGGACACCGGCCTGACCACCATCCCGGAAGCGGCTATCGAAAAGCACCGCGCCACCGCGCAAAGCTTCATCACCCGCATCGTCGTGCTGGAGGATCCCTCGCGCGAATCCGGTACAGCGCTCGCCGGCACCAACCGGCGCTTCGTTTCCACCGTCTCGGTCGGTTCGGTGCGCCGCACGCGGGAGGTCGAGCTGTCGAAGACCGTTGGGGCCGTCCATCCCGACGACCAATTGCTCACCATCCCGCAGCACACGCTGCTCTTTCGCGCCCGGCGCGGCACGGCGATCGCGCTGGCGGTCTCGGACGTGTTCGCCGAAGGCTCCGATCTTGAAAGCCTGCAGGCCAGGAACACCCGCGCCCCGCTCGAAGGCGAGGAGGCGTCCACCTTCAAGAAACTGCTGTCGGCCTCGGCCTATATCTCGGCCTTCAGCCTTGCCTCCTACCTGTTCCAGCTCATCGACAGTGACGGCGAGGCGCCGAACGACATCCCCGAACCGGACTTCCTGTTCGACACACCGCAGGACGCGGTGAAATCGATCCTGGCCGGTCTCGACAAGGCTATATCGGGCTCGACAGACGATGCCGACCTGATGACCCGTGCCCGCGCCTTCGCCCGCGTCGCCATCGACGGGCTTCTGGCGCGCAAAGGCCGCTTCGACGGCATCGGTCCGTTCGAGAACGCCCATATCAGCATCGACGCCGACGACTTCACCCTCGACGGCTTCGATGTCGCGCCGGGCAAGCGCTCCAAGCCGCTGGTGATGACTTTCAAGACGCCGGAAGAGGTCGTCGGCAACCACATCGCCAAATACCAGTCGGTCAAACTGGCCAAGATGCTGATGGCTTACGACTTCGGGCGCGAGCTGAACCCGTTCGTCGAGCTTGGCGGCTTCCTGTTCACCTTCATCGGCGATGGCGCGCCCGGCACCGGCAAGACGACGCTGATCCAGATGATCGCCGGTCTCGTCAACGGCTATTGCCAGGTCGCCGGCTACCCCTTCGCCTACGAGAATTTCGGCGTCGACCAGATCTCGTCCTACCAGGGCAAATCAGGCCAGAACTGCCGCCAGTTCATCAACAATGTCTTGAACCCGCGCGTCATCGGCTTCGGCACCATCGACGACATCGACCAGGTGGCCGCTAGACGCTCCGACGACCGCGCCTCGGCCGGCCAGCAGGAGATCACCGGCGTGCTGATGGATGCCTTCGCCGGTGCCGCCACCGTGGTGCGCGGCAATTGCTCGTTCGGCATGTTTTCCAACTATCCGGAGAATGTCGACGACGCACTGCGCCAGCGCGCCGGCGCCCGCTGGCTGGTCGACGGGCCTCAGACCCGCGACGACTATATCGACATTTTCGTGCTGCTCGCCGGCAAGAACCACGAGATCCCCCTGGGCAAGCACGAGCTCTACGCCGCGCAGGAAATCCAGCGCGCCGTGACCGAAGCTTATGAGGAGCATGAAAAACCGCAGGAGGACGGGCTGATGCGGGTCTATGAGCGCTACATGAAGGAAAACGGCGCGCCCAAGACCATGGCCGACATCGGCACCTACCTGCACCTGATCAAGGACGCCGAACCGCGCTTCACCGGCCGCGCCATCAAGAACGTCACCGACGCCATCAAGATGCGCGCCATGGACATCGAGCTTCCCGACGACTGGTTCGAAAAGCCGGAAGCCTTCATGCACAAGAGCTACGACGACAAGAAGGCGATGATCGAGGAACTGCGCGGGCCGTTCTCGATGGACATGGTCATGCAGGAGATCAACCGCTACGCCGATTCCGAATTCCGCTATTCCGACAAATCCGATGACGCCGCGGTCGAGAAGCTGCTGCGTGACGCAAGGCTGCGCGAACGCGCTGCGCGTGAGATGGAAGACATGAAGAAGAAGGGTCTGTGGAATGCGTGAGGCGAGCTCTTCTTCCTTCTACCCGTTCACGGGGAGAAGGTGCCCGAAGGGCGGATGAGGGGCAGCGCCATGCGTGGTGGAAACGAGCCCAAGGTGGCAAGAGCCCGCGAGCTTCGGAAGATCGAGAACGATGCCGAGGAAAAGCTCTGGCATGAACTGCGTGGGCGACGATTGAATGGCCACAAATTCATTCGCCAACTGCCGATCGGTCCCTATTTCGCCGACTTTGCCTGTCGTGAGGCTAATCTGGTCTTGGAGGTCGATGGCAGCCAGCATGCAGGTCGATCCCGGGAGGGACGAAACGATGAACGCTAATGGTTGGTCGGTATTGAGGATTTGGCACGCTGATGTTTTGAGCGGCCGAAAGAGCGTATTGGAAACGATCGTTGCGGCCGTGGATGGTCGGCTGAACAAGAAGATGATTGGCATCGACGCGAAGTTTCTGCCTTCAATGTTGGAGACGAGATGATGAGCGTTTGCGCCGCCCCTCATCCGCCCTTCGGGCACCTTCTCCCCGTGAACGGGGAGAAGGAAGATTGACCCATGCCCGCAAACCCGACCTCCTTCGCGACAACGAGCTCATCTACGGCCGTTTGCTCACCGTCGACGAGGCGCATCTCATCCAGCGTTACAACAAGGCGCTGGCTGCTTTCGGCCTCAAGCCCACCAGGCTAAAGAGCTTCCAGATCGACCGCACCGGCTTTTCGCCCGAAGTGGCCGAGGAGTGTGGCGACTACGACTATCTCGATCCCAACGAGGTCAACCGCCGCTTCATCATCCTGACGCCGTCGCAGATCGACCTGCCGGTGGTGCACACCGCCTTCTCCAACACCTCGCAGCTGATGTTCGAGTTCATGTCCAGGAACCAGCGCGCCATCGACGCGCTGACCATCAAGGACGTCATCTACGGCGAGATCGAGGATTCCGTTCCCAAGGTCAACGACATCGAGGACCTGCTGTCGATCAGCCAGGTCGAATTCAAGGTGCTGTCGGCGGAAGACGTGCTGGGCAAGGCCGCCGAACTCGGCAAGCTCGTCGACCGGCTGAAGCAGGAGCCCGACGCCTGGCGCGACGATGCCATGCTGACCCGCATGGTCGAGCTCGCCAAGGTCTGCGGCGACATCCGCGAGAACGCGCTGGTGCCGGACCAGGTGATCTTCCGCCACAACGCCTACTGGACCAGCCATTTCGGCGGGCTCTATGTCTTTGTCGATCCCGACATGACGACGGTGATCAGCGATCCGGCCGCCCCCGGTTTTCGCCGCTCGCGGCCCTGGCAGGTGAGCTATCTCTCGATCAAGGACGCCGACAAGGTGTTCAAGTTCCTGGCTGCCACCGGCCGCATCGAATTGCCGCGCGCTTCCTGGATCGAGGCCTCGGGCTATCTCGAGCACCGCGCCGAAATGGTGGTGCGCGCGCTGATCCGCGACGCCGAGCCGGACCGCAATTTGACCGATGTCGACAAGGTCTGGCTGCAGACATGGATCCAGAGCCATGCCGACCTGATCACCTCGGACGGCAATTTCCCCTTCCTCAACGCCGCCAAACGCGAGATCGCCCAGCTCGGCCATCTCAAGGTCGAGGATGTCTCCCCGCAGCAGCGCTTCCTGGTGGTACGCGCCAAGCCCGACCATCCCGACGCCTGGCTGACCAACCGGCTGATCTCGGATTTCGTGCCGTCGGACTTCGTCTCGCGCTACATCTTCAACAAGGACGGCTTCTACAAGGACTATGACGGCTTCAGCGACGCCTGGCGATCGCATGTTGTGGACGTTCTGAAAACCACATATTTGAAGGACAAGGTGGCGTTTCGCACACGCCTCTACGGCCTGGCCGACTAGAACGAAATGAACCGTCATTCCGTTCTAACTTGTTGTTTTGATGCATGATGTTATCCAAAAAGTCTGCAACTTTTTGGATGACATGTTGAGGGGGTGATACAGCCATGCTCGATCCGATCGTGAATTTCTTCACCCGGATTTTCCAGTGGATCGGCCGCGGCATCGGTCTTCTGATCGGCGTGATCCTGTGGCCCTTCATGTGGGCCGGCCGCTGGTACACGCAGCGCGGCTGGATCCTCAAGGCGATAGTCGGCCTCGCCGTGCTGGTGCTGATCGGCCTTTACGCAAACTTCTTCTATGCCACCCAGTGGTGGAACAACTTCAACCCGAACTACCCGGACACCTATACTTTCGAGAAGCGCAACGTTTCCGCCGGTGAGCAGGTGGCTGCCGGCGCCGGCACCGACACGGCCAAGACCTGCGGCAACTCCGGCATCGCCCAGGTGGCGGCCGACCTGACCGACTTCAACGTCAACCAGAACGCCTGGATCTCGTCGATGATCCTCTACAAGCTCGGCCTGTTCGGCATCGACTGGGACAACACTCCCTGGATGGACAACAAGGCCTCTTTCCAGCGCGGCATCAACCAGGCGGTGCGACGTACGGCGACCGAGCTTGCCGACAATCTCGGCCGCGTACGTACGACCTCGCAGATCGATGCCGACCTGCAGGACGCGCGCGGCAATCTGCAGTTCGACGAGTATACCTGGTACTTCGGCGTGAGCCCGTTTGGACCGAAGACGCCGACGCCGAGCTACTATCGCGACGCGGTGCGCAAGCTGCGTTCGTTCAATGCCCGGCTTGCCACCTGCCAGGCCACTTTCGACGCCCGCGCCGACAATTTGAAGCAGTATATCGACCGCATCGCCAGTGATATCGGCTCAACGTCCGCAATCCTCAAGGAGCGCGCCGAGAACCACAACAATGGCTGGTTCGACACCCGCGCCGACGACCGCTACTGGTTCGCCTATGGCCAGCTTTATGCCTATTACGGCCTGATGAAAGGCGCCCAGGCCGACTTCGAGAACGTCATCAAGGAAAAGCACCTGCAGAGCCTTTGGGACACGATGGACGCGCAGTTCGTGTCGGCCCTGCGTATCCAGCCCTTCATCATCGCCAACGGTCGCGAGGATGGCTGGCTGCTGCCGACCCATCTGACGACGATGGGCTTCTACGTGCTTCGGGTGCGCTCCAACATGGTCGAAATCAGCAACGTGCTGACGCAGTAGCGCTGTCCCACCGCAACACCAGCGATGGCGAATTTGCGCCGTCGCGTCTGTCGCATTCCGTGCATTGTGCGGCTGTTTTGAGACGGCGGAAGCGCCCCTGCTCTGGCTTCTATACGGCGCGGCAAGCGGAGCCATAAAGAACCGGGAATAGGCCGGCCCGCCGCAGAGGAATTTTCTCTTTAGGAAACATAGTTGCATGAAAGTTGACGCCGCCGCAGCGACAGGGTTAGATGCCCCGCGCGTCCGGCTCCAGCCTTCTTGTGAGTAAGATCAACCCGTCCCCTCCACCGTCCAATCCAGAGGAACGCCGTCATGGCCGAAGTGAAGTCCGACATCGAGATCGCGCGTGGCGCCAGGAAAAAGCAAATCCAGGAGATCGGCAAGAAGATCGGCATCCCGACCGAACATCTGCTGCCCTACGGCCACGACAAGGCCAAGATCTCAGCAGAATTCATCAAGTCGGTGAAGGGCAACAAGGACGGCAAGCTGATCCTCGTCACCGCCATCAACCCGACCCCGGCCGGCGAAGGCAAGACCACCACCACCGTCGGCCTCGGCGACGGCCTGAACCGCATTGGCAAGAAGGCGATCGTCTGCATCCGCGAGGCTTCGCTTGGCCCGAATTTCGGCGTCAAGGGC
This sequence comes from Mesorhizobium sp. B2-5-4, assembly GCF_006441095.1. Classification (NCBI taxonomy): domain Bacteria; kingdom Pseudomonadati; phylum Pseudomonadota; class Alphaproteobacteria; order Hyphomicrobiales; family Phyllobacteriaceae; genus Mesorhizobium; species Mesorhizobium sp. B2-5-4. Next base: position 44,165 of record NZ_VFUR01000008.1, read on the forward strand.
GGTGCCGCCGGCGGCGGCTACGCGCAGGTCGTGCCGATGGAAGACATGAACCTCCATTTCACCGGCGACTTCCACGCCATCACCACGGCGCACAATCTTCTGTCGGCTCTGATCGACAATCACATCTACTGGGGCAATGAACTCGGCATCGACACCCGCCGCCTCGTGTGGCGCCGCGTCATGGACATGAACGACCGGGCGCTGCGAGAGATCATCTGCTCGCTCGGCGGTGTCGCCAACGGTTTCCCGCGTGAAGCCGGCTTCGACATCACCGTCGCCTCGGAAGTGATGGCTATCTTGTGCCTTGCCACCGACCTGAAGGACCTGGAAAAGCGCCTTGGCGACATCATCGTCGCCTACCGCCGCGACAAGTCGCCGGTCTATGCCCGCGACCTCAAGGCCGACGGCGCCATGGCTGTCCTGCTCAAGGACGCCATGCAGCCCAACCTCGTGCAGACGCTGGAGAACAATCCGGCCTTCGTGCATGGCGGCCCGTTCGCCAACATCGCGCATGGCTGCAACTCGGTCGTCGCCACCACGACGGCGCTGAAGCTCGCCGACTATGTCGTCACCGAAGCCGGCTTCGGCGCCGACCTGGGTGCCGAGAAATTCTTCGACATCAAGTGCCGCAAGGCGGGCCTGAAACCGGCGGCGGCCGTCATCGTCGCCACCGTGCGCGCCATGAAGATGAATGGCGGCGTCAAGAAGGAAGACCTCGGCAAGGAAAACGTCGAGGCGGTGAAAAAGGGCTGCGCCAATCTTGGCCGCCACATCGAGAACATCAGGCAGTTCGGCGTGCCGGCGGTGGTTGCCATCAATCACTTCTACTCCGACACCGATGCCGAGATCCAGGCGATGAAGGACTATGTCGCCTCGATGGGCGAAGAGGCGATCCTGTGCAAGCACTGGGCCAGGGGCTCCGCCGGCATCGAGGATCTCGCTAACAAGGTGGTGGCGCTGGCCGAATCCGGCGCCTCGCAGTTCGCGCCGCTCTATCCCGACGCCATGCCGCTGTTCGAGAAGATCAACACAATCGTCCAGCGCATCTATCGCGGCTCGGAAGCCATCGCCGACAAGTCGGTGCGAGATCAGCTCAAGGTCTGGGAAGAGGCAGGCTATGGCAATTTGCCGGTCTGCATGGCCAAGACCCAGTATTCCTTTTCGACCGATCCGAACCTGCGCGGCGCGCCGACCGGCCACACCGTGCCGGTGCGTGAGGTCAGGCTTTCGGCGGGCGCGGGCTTCGTCGTCATCATCTGCGGCGAGGTCATGACCATGCCCGGCCTGCCAAAGGCGCCATCCTCGGAAAAGATCTTCCTCAACGAGGCCGGCCAGATCGAAGGCCTGTTCTGATATTGTCCCGATAATTAAGAAGGGCGCCGCATCGCTGCGGCGCCCTTTTTTTGCCGATCGTCCTACGCGGCGCTGCGCGCCAGCGCCCGCTGGTTGGACGCGTGGATCGTGTCGCGTTCCGGCAGCGCGCCGGTCTTGAGGCAGTCGATCCATTCGGCGGTCTTGAGCACCGCGGCGAAACGCGACTGCAGGATGATGCTCACCACGCGATGGATCTCCTCTGCAGAGGCATAGCCGGCGCTGTTGGCGTAAGGCACCGAGCCGGTCGCGTCGGACAGGAACTCGACCGCGAAGCCCATATGCACGGCGTGGATGATGGTCGACAGGTCGCAATTATGCGTCATGTAACCGATGACCGCGATCGTATCGACGGCATTGGCGCGCAGCCAGTCCTCGAGGTCGGTGCCGGTGAAGGCGCTCGGCAAATTCTTCTCGACATAATGGTCGCGGCCACGCTTGGCGATCTCCGGATGCAGTTCGCCGCCATGGCTGCCCTTGGCGAAGATCGGCGACGTCTCGGGCGCCATCTGCTTGACGATCACCACCTTGATGCCTGCGGCCGCCGCGGCGTCCATCGCGCGCGCCACGTTGACGACGCTGTCGCGGAACGGCGGATGCTGGATGGCCAGATTGCCGCCGTCATAGTCGTTCTGGACGTCGATGACGACGAGCGCGCGGCGCGGCGCGGCGTTGGCTGGGTCAGACATGATGTTTCCTTTCAGGCTTGAATGCGATGGGCCGAAAATAGCCTGCTGGCTTACGTGCCAACAGTGTCCCGATTGACATCATCCGAAAGAATTGGGACAATCCAAGCTCTTACTGGAAACGCTCCCATGACCACTCCCATCATCGCCGTCCTCGCCTTCGACGGCATCAGCCCGTTCCATCTCTCCGTGCCTTGCCTGGTGTTCGGCGCGGACCGCACCAACCTCGGCCTGCCACGCTTCGACTTCCGTGTCTGCGGGGTCGAGGAAGGGCTGATCCGGACCGATGCCGGCCTGAGCATCCTGGTCCCGCACGGGCTTGCCGCGCTCGAAGACGCCGATATCGTCATCATCCCGAGCTGGAAGGACCTCGAAGCACCTCTGGTAAAACCGATCGAGGAAGCGCTCCGCCGCGCCCACCGGCGCGGCGCGCTGATCGTCGGCCTGTGTCTCGGCACCTTTGCCCTCGCCGCCGCCGGCCTGCTCTCGGGACGGAAGGCGACCACGCATTGGGCCTATACTGAGCAGTTGCAGGCCCTTCATCCCGACATTTCAGTCGATGCCGACGTGCTCTACGTCGACGATGGCGACATCGTCACCTCCGCCGGCGTGGCCGCCGGGCTGGACTGCTGCCTGCACGTCGTGCGTGCCCGCTATGGCGCCGAGGCGGCACTGCGGCTCGCCCGGCACGTCGTGCTTTCGCCGCACCGGCAGGGGGGACAGGCGCAGTTCATCGAGCGCCCGGTGGCAAAAAGCGCCAATGCCGACCGTTTCACCGAGGCGCTCGACGCGGTTCGCGCGACATCGGGCGAAACGCACAGCCTCGACAGCGTCGCCGACGCCGCAGGCCTGACACGGCGCACTTTCACCCGCCGTTTTCAGAAATCGATCGGCACCAGTTTTGGCGATTGGCTGACCAGCCAGCGGATCGAACTGGCGCAACGGCTGCTGGAAACCACGGACAAATCGATCGACATCGTGGCTTTCGAGGCCGGCTTCGGCAGCGCCACATCGCTGCGCCAGCACTTTTCCGCACGGCTCCGGACCTCGCCGGCGCAATACCGGCGTGAATTTTCCAGGCGGGCCGATGTCGGCGAGCGCATGGTGCATCTCCCGGCTGCATTGATTGGGCACGTGAGCGCACTCAGCCCCGACTGACCACCCGCGCCGGATTGCCGACCACCGTCGTGTTCGCCGCCACGTCGCGTGTCACCACCGCCCCGGCGCCGACAATGGCGCCCTCGCCAATGCTGACACCGCCAAGGATGACCGCGCTGCCGCCGATCCAGGCATTGTCGCCGATCGTGACCGGCCTGGCGATCTCCAGTCCCGCCTGCCGCCCTGCCGGCTCCTTGTGGTGCTCGGCACAATAAATCTGCACATTGGGGCCAAGCAGCGTCCCCTTGCCGATGCGCACCGGCGCGGTGTCGAGAATAGTGCAGCCGGCATTGAGGAAAGCGCGGTCGCCGAGGAAAATGTTGAATCCGTAGGCACAGTGAAACGGCGCCTCGATCCGGACCCTCTCGCCCACGCCGCCCAGCAGTGTCCGCAGGGCTGGCCCGAGGCTCCCGCGTTGACGGGGCGGGAGCGTATTGTGCTCGAACACGGCATCCGCGGCCAAGCCGCGCAAAACGCCAAGGTCGTCATCCAGGCACGTATACCACTCGCCGGCCGCCATTTTCGCATGTTCGCTCTGAACCATGGCAGTGCCTCCGTTTGACATCATTGCGAACAGCGCCGAGGCAAGGACCAGGACGTGAACTTATAAACCGGGATAGCGGCTTTACGGAACTGGTCACCGTGCCCTCACGACCTTCGATCGCAAGCGGACATTCGCGATCCGCGCCCGGCAATGAAATAGTTCAAAACCACTGTCGATTTCCGGGTAACTCGTTCGTCCTCGATAGGAAGCCGGAGAAATTCGCCCGAGCAAGGAAACGACTGCGATGACAATCACCATCACGGCATTTGAACGATCGCCCGATGGCGGCAAGGGGCTGGCGCGCGATACCCGTGTTCGCTGGGCGCTGGAAGAGGTGAGACAGCCTTACGAGGTTCGTTTTGTTTCCTTTGCAAGGATGAAGGCGCCTGACCATCTGGCTATCCATCCCTTCGGGCAGATTCCCACCTATGAGGAGGGTTCTCTCTCGCTGTTCGAGACCGGCTCGATCGTCTTTCATCTTGCCGAGCAGCATGCGGGCCTGTTGCCAAAGGATCGCAATGCCCGCGCCCGCGCGATAACGTGGATGTTTGCCGCACTGAACACCGTCGAGCCGCCGATCCTCGAATTGACCACGGCAAGGATATTCGAAGCTGACAAGCCCTGGAGCGAGGCGCGCTTGCCGCTGGTTAAGGACCGTGTTCGGTCCCGGCTGGACAGCCTCTCGGCTCACCTTGGCGTCGACGACTGGCTCAATGATGCGTTCAGCGCCGGCGACCTGCTGATGGTGTCCGTGCTGCTGCGACTGAGAATATCAGGCATTCTGGACGAATACCAAAACCTGGCCGCCTATGTGGCGCGCGGGGAAGCTCGGCCCGCTTATATCAGGGCCTTCGCCGCGCAATTTGCGGTCAACGCTCCATCAAGCAACTGACTCGCCTCGATCCGCTGTGGCTGCGCTCATGAGTGTGCGGCCTAGCCAAATATCCGACCTATGGTAGCTTGCCGTTTCAGGGCTCTTCCGGCCCGGCATCGAGGGGATCGGCATGCTCTACATTCTTGCACTTCTGATCGGCGTCGTTGCCGGCCTGCGCGCCATGACGGCACCTGCCGCCATCGCCTGGGGCGCCTATCTCGGCTGGCTGCCGGTTGCCGGCAGCTGGGCGAGCTTCATGAGCCATTGGGCGGCAGTCGGCATCTTCACAATCCTGGCCATTGTCGAACTGGTCACCGATCAGCTGCCGTCGACGCCAAGCCGCAAAGTGCCGCAGCAGTTCGGCGCCCGCATCCTGCTCGGCGCCTTTTCCGGCGCGGTGCTCGGCGCGGCCGGCGGCGCCACTATCGTCTGCCTGATCGCCGGCGCCATCGGCGCGGTCATGGGCACGCTGGGCGGTGCCGAAGCGCGAGGCCGGCTGGCGGCTGCTTTCGGCAAGGACCAGCCCGCGGCCTTCATCGAGGACGCGGTGGCGATTGTCGGCGGCCTGCTGATCGTGGCGGCGGTGGCATGACGGCGAAAACCTTCGACACCATCATCATCGGCGCTGGCCAGGCGGGGCCGCCCCTGGCCGGTCGCCTGACGGCCGCGGGCATGAGCGTGGCGCTGATCGAGCGCAAGCTGGTCGGCGGCACCTGCGTCAACACCGGCTGCATGCCGACCAAAACCATGGTCGCCAGCGCCTATGCCGCGCATCTGGCGCGGCGCGCCGCCGACTATGGCGTGACGCTTCCGGGTCCCGTCGGGGTCGATTATCACAGGATCAAGGCGCGCAAGGATAAGGTCACCAACGACGCCCGTGGCAATCTGGAGACCTGGATCGCCGGAATGGAGCGCTGCACGCTCTATCGCGGCCACGCACGCTTCGAATCCGCCAACACGGTGCGTGTCGGCGACGACCTTTTGACCGCCGAAAAGATCTTCCTCAACACGGGCGGCCGCGCCTCGGTGCCGGACCTGCCTGGCATCCACGACATCGACTATCTGACCAACTCGTCGATGATGGATCTCGACGTTTTGCCGCGCCACCTCATCGTCGTCGGCGGCAGCTACGTCTCGCTCGAATTCGCGCAGATGTTCCGCCGCTTCGGCTCGGAAGTTACCGTCATCGAAAAGAGCCCGCGCCTGACCGGCCGCGAGGACGAGGACGTCTCGGCCGCCATCCTGTCGATCCTCGAAAACGAAGGCATCGCGGTCCATGTCGGCGCCGACAACATTGGCTTCGTCAAACATGGTGGGGATATTGCCGTGACCTTCTCCGCCGGCAAGCCGCCCGCGATCGGATCGCATGTGCTGCTGGCGCTGGGCCGAACGCTCAATACCGACGATCTCGGCCTCGACAAGGCGGGCGTCGAGGTCGACAGACGCGGCGCGGTTGTCGTCGACGACCAGCTGCGCACCAGCGTGCCAGGCATCTGGGCGATGGGCGATTGCAACGGCAAGGGCGCCTTCACCCACACCTCCTACAACGATTATGAAATCGTCGCCGCCAATCTGCTCGACAATGATCCGCGCAAGGTCAGTGATCGCATCGAGGCCTACGCACTCTACATCGACCCGCCGCTCGGCCGCTGCGGCATGACCGAGACCGCTGTGAAGAAATCGGGACGCCGCGCGCTGGTCGGCCAGCGGCCGATGACCCGCGTCGGCCGCGCCGTCGAAAAGGGCGAGACGCAAGGTTTCATGAAGATCCTCGTCGATGCCGACACCAGGGAAATCCTCGGCTGCTCGGTGCTTGGCCCCGGCGGCGACGAGGCGGTGCATTGCGTGCTCGACCTGATGTACGCCAAGGCGCCGGTCGACACGCTGGCGCGCGCGATGCACATCCACCCGACGGTTTCGGAACTGCTGCCGACGATAGCCCAGGAACTCAAGCCGCTGGCCTGAGACTGGAGCGGTTCAGCGTTGGCAAACTGCCGAGCCGCTCTACGGGCGCCTCGGCGCCCGTTTTCAATCAGCTCCACGCTTTCTGCATTGCTGCATTGCGGCAATGTCTGTTGCGCCCAGTCGGGATCGTCGCGCAGTCTTCAAATTGAACCGATTCAGTCTGGACCCCCATGCCTTTGCCAATCCTTGCGCTTGCCATTGCGTCCTTCTGCATCGGCACCACCGAATTCGTCATCATGGGCCTGCTGCCGGAAGTAGCCGCCGATCTGGGCGTGACGATCCCCGCCGCCGGCCTGCTGGTCACCGGCTATGCGCTGGGCGTCGTCTTCGGCGCGCCTGTCGTGGCCATGGCCACCGCGCATTTGCCGCGCAAACCCGTGCTGGTGGGGCTTGCGGCCCTGTTCGTCGTCGGCAATCTCTTCTGCGCCATCGCGCCCAATTACTGGCTGCTGATGGCCGCGCGCGTCTTCACCGCTTTCGGCCATGGCGCCTTCTTCGGCATCGGCTCGGTCGTCGCCGCCAGCCTGGTGCCGCGCAACAAGCGCGCCAGCGCCATCGCGCTGATGTTCGCCGGGCTGACGCTGGCCAATATCCTCGGCGTTCCCGCTGGAACGGCGCTTGGCGAAGCCTTTGGCTGGCGGGCCACCTTCCTGGCCGTGGTCGGCATCGGCCTGATCTCGGTCGCGGCCATCGCCTGGCTGGTGCCGTCCGACGTCACGGAACCGAGCGGCGGCGGCCTACGCGCCGAAGTCCGAGTGCTCGGCAAGCTGCAGGTCTGGCTGGCGATGCTGATCGCGGCGCTGACCTCTGCCAGCCTGTTCGCCGTCTTCACCTACATCAAACCCTACCTCACCGACGTGTCGGGCCTGTCGACCGCGGCGGTCACCTGGGTGCTTCTGCTGTTCGGCGCCGGCATGACCATCGGCAACATCATTGGCGGCAGGCTGGCCGACTGGAAACTGATGCCGACGGTGATCGCCACCTTGCTGTTGATGGCCCTGCTGTTCGTCGGCTTCATGCAGTTCGGCGCGATCGCCAGTGTTGCCGTCGGCATCGTCTTCCTGTGGGGCCTGCTCATCTTCGTCGTCGTGCCGCCGCTGCAGATCCGCGTCGTCGAGGCAGCGTCGGAAGGCCCGAACCTTGCCGCCACGTTGAACCAGGGCGCCTTCAACGTCGGCAATGCCGGCGGCGCGTGGATCGGCGGCGTGGCGCTGTCCGCGGGCGTTTCCTACGCCAATCTGCCACTGGTCGGCGCGGTGCTCGCCCTGCTGGCGGTCGCCGTCGCGGTGCTGTCGCAGACGCTTGACCGGCGCGCGCCGGTCGCCGCCCTTCAGCCTGCCGCGGAGTAACTGCCTGTCGCCCAAAAGTGCGAAGCGGTTTTGGGACAACGACATGCAGCAAGGCAAAAGACTCGCTTGCGCCCATGGCGCGGCGGGCTGGACCAATCGACATCGGCGCCTTCACATGGGCATGTCTTCTCGCGCTTGATGGAGGATATCATGCAGAAATCGATCGAACGCATCGCCGGGGACAGCGAAGGCGTTTCCTACGAATTCCCGGTGTTCCGCTTCGCCGGTGCCGACAAGGCAGCACCTTCGGGCTATCTGCAGGCGGCGCTCCATGCCGGCGAATTGCCTGGCGTCGTCGCCATCGATGCATTGATGCCGATGCTGAACAAAGCCGAGGCCGAAGGTCGCATCAAGGGCAACATCACCATCGTGCCCTGGGCCAACCCGATCGGCCGCGCGCAATATCATTTCGGCGAGCACCAGGGCCGCTTTCATCTGGGCACCCGCACCAATTTCAACCGCGGCTTTCCGCTGCTTGCCGCGCCCGACACCAGGCTTTTGCCGGACGCCTCTTTTGGCGGCGCCGACCAGCGGCTGAAGTCGCGGCTGGTGCAGCTTTCGCTGGGCCACGACATCGTACTCGACCTGCATTGCGACGATGAGGGCCTTGCCTATCTCTACGTCCACACCAGCCTGTGGCCTGAAATGGCCGATTGCGCCGCCGCCATGAGCGTCGATGCCGTGGTGCTGTGGAGCGAGGACACCGACGGCACCTTCGAAGGCGCTTCGATCATGCCCTACCAGAACGCTGCCGCCGATGTGGCGAAGTTCGACAGGCGCGTCGCCACCACCGTCGAATATCGCGGCATCCTCGATGTCGACGGCGTGCTTGCCTCGGCCGACGCGGCAGGCCTCTACCGGCTGCTGGCGGCGCGCGGCGTGATATCCGACAGCGCCCTGCCCGCGCCCGGCCCGTTCAAGGGTGTCGCGGCACCGCTGGAAAACATCGACATGATGCCGGCACCCCGGGGCGGCGCCGTCCTCTACGACGTGAAGCCTGGCGACCGCGTCACCAGGGGCGCGCGCCTCGCCACCATCGTCCACGCGCCGGGCGAAGCCGACGGCCGCACCGAAGTCTTCGCGCCGCAGGACGGCATCATCCTGACCCGCCGCTCGCGCCGCATCATCCGCGCCGGCGAAGACCTGTTGAAACTGGTCGGCGACAGGAAGAGCACCGACGCCCGGTCGGGTACGCTGGAGGATTAGCCTCCGTCGAATCCAGTTGCGCGGCCGCCCAATCGCCGCTAAGGGAATCGCCATGAACATGCGTTCGATCAAGACCATTTGGTGGTGGGCCTGCTGACAGCGGCCTGTTCGAACGCGTGCGCGTGAAAATAGAGGTGGCCGCAACGGAATGTCCGGGCGGCCATTTGTTTTTCAAAGCCATTCCCGGGTCCGTTGCCCAAGTAGCTGATGGAGACGGCAATGACGTTGAAGGTTCTGGAAACCGGCGCTGAAAGCTTCGTGACGGGGGGTGGCATCACCATCACCCGCGAGCGCCATGGCCGGCCCTATGAAGGTGCGATCGACGCTTATGTCGACGGGCTGAATTCGCGCCGGGGCGCGGTATTTTCCTCGAACTACGAATATCCCGGCCGCTATACGCGCTGGGATACGGCCATCATCGATCCGCCGCTGGTTATCTCCGCACGCGGTCGCGCCATGCGCATCGAGGCGCTGAACGGCCGCGGCGAGGCGCTGCTGCCGGTCATCGGCAGGACACTGGGCGGTCTCGCCGAAGTCACGATCGCCGAGACCACCAAAAAGCTGATCCGCCTCGACGTCGCCAAGCCCGGCCGTGTCTTCACCGAGGAGGAACGCAGCCGCGTTCCCTCCATCTTCACCGTGCTGCGCGCCATCACCGCTCTGTTCAGGACTGCCGAAGACGCCAATCTCGGCCTCTACGGCGCCTTCGGCTACGACCTTGCCTTCCAGTTCGACCCGGTCGAGCACACGCTCGTTCGCAAAGAAAGCCAGCGCGATCTCGTGCTGTTCCTGCCCGATGAGATCCTGGTCGTCGACCATTATTCGGCCAAGGCCTGGACCGACCGCTACGACTATGCGGGCGAGGGTTTTTCGACCGAAGGCCTGCCACGCGATCAAATCGCCGAGCCGTTCAAGACCGCCGACCGCATCCCGCCGCGCGGCGACCATGAGCCGGGCGAATACGCCAATCTGGTGCGCCGGGCGATGGACAGCTTCAAGCGCGGCGACCTGTTCGAGGTCGTCCCCGGCCAGATGTTCTACGAACGCTGCGAGACGCAGCCATCCGAGATTTCACGCAAGCTGAAGTCGATCAACCCGTCGCCCTATTCCTTCTTCATCAATCTGGGCGAGAACGAATACCTCATCGGCGCGTCGCCCGAAATGTTCGTGCGCGTCAATGGCCGCCGCGTCGAGACCTGCCCGATCTCCGGCACCATCAAGCGCGGCGACGATGCCATTTCGGACTCTGAGCAGATCATCAAGCTGCTCAACTCCAAGAAAGATGAATCCGAGCTCACAATGTGCTCGGACGTGGACCGCAACGACAAGTCGCGGGTCTGCGATCCAGGTTCGGTGCGCGTCATCGGCCGCCGCCAGATCGAGATGTATTCGCGCCTGATCCATACGGTCGATCACATAGAGGGCCGGCTGCGCGAAGGCATGGACGCTTTCGACGCGTTCCTGTCGCATGCTTGGGCGGTCACGGTCACCGGCGCGCCGAAACTATGGGCGATGCGCTTCATCGAGCAGAACGAGAAGAGCCCGCGCGCCTGGTATGGCGGCGCCATCGGCATGGTCAACTTCAACGGCGACATGAACACCGGGCTCACCTTGCGCACCATCCGCATCAAGGACGGCATCGCCGAGGTGCGCGCCGGCGCTACATTACTCTTCGACAGCGTTCCCGAGGAAGAAGAAGCTGAAACCGAACTGAAGGCATCCGCCATGCTCTCCGCCATCCGCGACGCCAAGATGGGCAATTCGACCAGCACCGAGCGCACCACGGCGCGCGTCGGCGACGGCGTCAACATCCTGCTGGTCGACCATGAGGACAGCTTCGTCCACACGCTGGCCAACTACTTCCGCCAGACCGGCGCCAATGTCTCGACCGTGCGCACGCCGGTGCCGGAGGAAGTCTTCGAGCGGCTGAAGCCCGACCTCGTCGTGCTGTCGCCCGGACCCGGCACGCCCAAGGATTTCGACTGCGCGGCGACCATCAGACGAGCGCGCGCCCGCGACCTGCCGATCTTCGGCGTCTGCCTTGGCCTGCAGGCATTGGCCGAAGCCTATGGCGGCGAACTCAGGCAATTGCACACTCCCATGCACGGCAAGCCGTCGCGTATCCGCGTCTCGAAGCCGGGCATCATTTTCTCCGGCCTGCCCAAGGAAGTCACCGTCGGCCGCTACCACTCGATCTTCGCCGATCCGGTGCGCCTGCCTGACGATTTCGTGGTCACGGCCGAGACCGAGGACGGCGTCATCATGGCCTTCGAGCACCGCAAGGAGCCGATTGCCGCGGTGCAGTTCCACCCGGAATCGATCATGACGCTCGGCCACAATGCCGGCATGCGCATCATCGAGAACATCGTCGCCCACCTGCCGCGCAAGGCCAAGGAAAAGGCAGCCTGACGGTAATGGCCGAAGCCGAGAACACCATGGCGATCGCGGCGAAAACCGCCGCGAAGCGCAAGGTCGCCAACCTCGCCTTCTGGTCGATCGTGGTCGCCTTTGTCGTGCTCGCGCTCAAGGCCGCCGCCTGGTACGTGACCGGATCCGTCGCGCTCTATTCGGACGCGCTGGAATCGATCGTCAATGTCATTGCCTCGATGGCCGCCTTCTGGGCGATCCAGGTCAGCTACAAGCCGGCCGACCAGGATCACCCTTTCGGCCATCACAAGGCCGAGTATTTCTCGGCCGTGCTCGAAGGCGTGCTGATCGTGGTCGCCGCGCTTTTGATCCTGAGCGAGGTCTGGCGCTCCTGGCAGACCCCGGCCCCACTCGAACAGCCTTGGGAAGGCCTTGCCGTCAACGGCGTCGCCACCGCCATCAATGCTTTCTGGGCCTGGACGCTGATCCGCGCGGGCCGAGCCGAAAAGTCACCGGCGCTGGTCGCCGATGGCAACCACATCATGACCGATGTGGTGACCTCGGTTGGCGTCTTCGGCGGCCTGGTCGGAGCGATCCTGACCGGCTGGCAGATTCTCGACCCGGCATTGGCCGTCATCGTCGCGCTCAACATCCTGTGGCAGGGCTGGCATGTCATCGGCTCGTCGATGAATGGCCTGATGGATCGGGCCGTCGATACGGCGGAGCACATGCGCATCCGCGACATCATCTCGGCCAATTGCAAGGGCGCTCTGGAAGTGCATGATCTCAAGACCCGCATCGCCGGCCGCGCTACCTTCATCGAGTTCCATCTTGTCGTCGATGCAGACATGTCGGTTGGCGCCAGCCATATCATCTGCGACCGCATCGAGGACGCGCTGAAGGCCGACATTCCCTCGGTGCGGGTGACCATCCATGTCGAGCCCGACGACGAGGCCAAGCTGCCCAAGGGCACGACCGCAGTGCCGTTTGCTTGATGCGGTTAGAACGGCTGGAAGATTGGCCGAAGCCCTTCCTCCTTCGTCATCCTGGGGCGAAGCAGGAGCGAAGCTCCGTCGCGGAGACCCTGGGATGACGAAGCGCCAGGTCTCAAGGCGCGCAGGCCGATTGCGGCATTGACTCCAGCCGATAGACCTTGTCGTCGGACGCGGTCTTGCCGACGGCCGCCTTCGAGCAGAGGTCGACAACCGCCAGGCTGCTATTGGGATTGGCCAGCATGATGGTGCCGTTGGCGCCGCGCTTGAGGAAGATTTCCTTTTGCGCGATGTCGCAGGAAAAATTGCTCGTCTTCGAACTCGCGGCACAACGCCACTGGTCGGCTTCGCCCTGGCACGAATAGGTCTGCGTGACCTTGGCCACCTTCTGCCGCGTGGTGACGGAGACGACAATGTCAGCGCCGTCGGGCCAGTTCGCGACATCGTCCCCGGAGGCGAAGGAGGCCAGTTCCACCGGCCCGCGGAACACCCGGATCGACTGGGTCAGTTGGTCGGGATGCGAACTCATATGCGCCGCGTCATAGTCGCGCCCGTAGCAGAAGGCCTGGTCGGGTTTGAACCGCTCGCGCAGCGGCGGCCCGAGCGCCGGATCGATCGGATCGATCCGCGCGAACTCCGCCTTGCAGGTTGCGGGGGGCATCGGGTCGAGGCGGAAATTGTCGTCTTCCTTGCCCAGCGCCTGCCTGTCGTATTCAGCCGTGCCGAGTTCTTCTTCCGAACCGGCGTCGAGATAGATATCGGACGACAGGTTCGACAGGATCAGCCTGCCCTTGTCGTCGACCTTCAGCGACGCCAGCGTGCGGTCGCATTCCATGCCGCAGCGGATCTGGCCCGATTTGCCGTCCTCGGACTCGTGATTGCACCAGCCGCCGGCCCATTCCGGCGCCTTGGCGCCGCGCACCGTGGTGATGAGGAAACCATTGTAGGATGTATCGGAATTCGCGCTCGGTTCCTCATTGGGACGGCTGACCGGATCATGGCCATAATAGAAGAAGATCCGCGCCACCTTCTGCATCGGATGCGCCTTGAGGTGCGCCGCGTCATAGACCCGGCCGAAACAGGCGTCCGCCCCGTTGGGGCTGAGTTCGGTGAACTTGAGCGCATCGCCAGAAAAAGCAGAACCCGTAAGTCCGCCAAGCAGTGCGGCGCCGAACCCGGCGCCGGCGAGCGTTTTCCATTCCCTGAACGCCATGTGACCCCCTCCTCCGCATCGACAGGACGTGACGTCAATTTATGCTAGTATTGCGGCTTGAGCCACGCAAATCGCGGTGAAATCTGAGGGGATGCCATGCGCCGACGTGACATGTTCCAGGCGGTTCTCGCCGGAGCCGGAACGCTTCTCGGCCTGCGCGCGGTACAGGCAGCGACCACCGAGCCTGTCAGGTTGAAGGTCGCCTATCATCTCAGCGATCTCGACAAGGTCAATTTCGTGCTCGGCAACGTCAAGAACCACTATGAGGGCACCGGCGGCAATGTCGAGATCGCGCTGGTCGTGCATGGTCCGGCGCTTGCCGCCTTCAAGTCGAAGGGCATATCGGCGGCGATTTCGGGGCGCTTTACCGGTCTTGTCCAGCAAGGGCTCGACCCGCATGCTTGCGGCAACACCATGCACGGCATGGACATCACGCTCGCCGACCTGCTCCACGGATTCCATACCGCCGACAAGGGCGGCGTCGTCAAGCTCGCTGAATTGCAAAGCCAGGGCTATGTCTATCTCAGGCCTTGAAGCGGCACTGACTTGAATGCAAGGGTTGGCAAGACCCACCAAGATGTCGGAAAATCCCCCGGAGGAACAGCAGTGCCAGAGACAGCCCTTGGTCTTGTCATCCCCGATCTCGCCGGCAAGGCGGTGCTGGTCACCGGTGCCTCGACCGGCATCGGCGCGGCGCTCGCGCTCGCCTACGCCGAGCAGAAATGCAAGGTGGCGCTGCACTATAATTCCAGCCGCGATGCCGCCGAGAAACTCGGCCGGACCATTCGTGACGGCGGCGGCGAGGTCTTCCTTGTCCAGGGCGACTTTTCTCTCCCCTCCGATGTCGAACGCGTCGTCGAGGACAGCGCGCGACATTTCGGCCGCCTCGACGGGCTGGTCAACAATGCCGGCGGCATGCTTGGCCGCATCCCCTATGCCGAGCAGACCGAGGCGCATTACGACGCGGTGATGGACCTCAACGCCCGCTCGGTGCTGACCGCCTCGCGCAAGGCGATGCCATGGCTGAAGAAACAGGGCGGCTTCATCGTCAACACCTCATCGATCGCGGCGCGAAACGGTGCAGGTGGCGGCGCGGGTCTTTATGGCTCGGCCAAGGCCTTCGTCTCCAACGTCACGCGCGGTATGGCCAAGGAACTGATCGGCTTCGGCATTCGCGTCAACGCCGTGGCGCCGGGCACGATCCTCACCCCCTTCCACGAACGCTATTCGACCGATGAGCAGGTGAAGGGCATGGTCGCAACCATTCCGCAGGGCCGCGCCGGCACGGCGCAAGATTGCGTCGGAGCCTATCTGTTCCTCTCATCGGACCTGTTGAGCGGCTACATCACCGGCCAGGTGATCGAGGTCAATGGCGGCCAGTTGATGCCTTGACCGGCGACCGGCATACTGGACACACTCCTTTCGCGCCAACCCAGGGGGAAGACGAGGACATGTATGGACTGATCGGCAAGATGCGGGCGGCGCGCGGCCAACGCGACGCGGTCATGACTGTGCTGCGCGAGAGCACCGGCGCCCTGCCCGGCTGCCTGAGCTATATCGTCGCCACCGACCCTGCCGACGCCGACGCGATCTGGGTGACCGAAGTGTGGACCGATCAGGCAAGCCACAAGGCATCCCTGCAGCTTCCCGAGGTGCAGGCGGCGATCGCCAAGGCACGGCCCTTCATCGCCGGCTTCGAGTTCCAGGTGGAAACCCATCCCGTCGGAGGCTTCGGCCTGCCAGAGAGCAAAACTGGCTAAGGCGCGCGCGCTGCAAGGCGCTCGGGCAGGAAATCGACGAAGACGCGCACCTTTGGCGACAGGTGGCGATTGGAGGGCCATAACATCCGGAACTGGCCACGACCGTCGACATGATTGTCCAGCACGGTGCGCAGCCTGTCCTCGCGCAGCGCCTCCCGCACCAGGAAATCGGGCATGCAGGCGATGCCGAGTCCGGCAATCGTGGCGCCTTTCAACGCTTCCATGTTGTTGCAGGTCAGCATCGAACGGATCAGCGGCTGGGCGCTGCCGGTAATGAATGGCCAGTCCAGCAGCCTGCCGCTGTTGAGATAGCGGAAGTTTATGCCGAAATGCCCGATGAGATCCGCCGGCACGCCGGGTATGCCATGGCGATCGAGGTAGGAGGGTGCCGCGCACAGCAGCATGCGGAAGGGCGCAATGGGTTTCGACACCAATCGTGAATCGGGCAGCTCGCCGCTGCGGATCGCGACGTTGATGCCTTCTTCGATGACGTCGACGATCCGGTCGTTGAAATCGATATCGAGCTCGATCTCGGGATAGCGCGCCATGAACTCCGACAGCACCGGCAGCAAAAGATGGTAGGTGACGATCGGGGTCGAGACGCGCAGCCGCCCACGCGGCGTCTCCCGTGTCCGCGACAGCATCGCCTCGGCATCGTCGATGTCGTCGAGAATGCGTCGCACGCGCTCGTTGAACAGCTTGCCCTCCTCCGTCAAGCCGATCCGCCGCGTGGAGCGCTGCAGCAGCCGCACGCCGAGCTCCTGTTCGAGCCGCGCCACACTTTTGCCGACCGCGGAAGCGGAGATGCCGAGCGCCCGCCCGGCGGCGACGAAGCTGCCGAACTCGGCGGTGCGGGCGAAGGCCAGAAGGCCGCTTAGGCGATCCATCATACTGCTCCATTCGAGCGTTTCAGTCCGTTATGTCGAGATATTTGATACCATTTCTCCGGAGCCGTCGCAGACCTATCTTGGTCCGCATGACCGGGCGCCGCGATTGAGCGGCATGCCGGCGCAGACTACTCAGATAGGAAGATCCATGACCTTGAAGATCACCGCCGGCCCGGCCGAGAGATGGCTCGTGCTCTTGTCCGTATGCCTTGCTGCCATGACGATGCCCCTGACCTTCACCGGCCCGGCCGTCGCGCTCTCCCGCATCGCGGCCGATCTCGGCGGCAGCCCGATCGCGCTCAATTGGGTGACCAACGCCTTCATGCTGACCTTCGCCGCCAGCCTGATGGCGGCGGGCGCTCTGGCCGATAATCATGGCCGCAAGCGGATCTTCTTCGTCGGCCTCGCCCTCTACATCCTCGCTTCGCTCGGCGCGATGCTGGCGCCCGACATCGCCTGGTTCGATATCTTCCGGGCCGCGCAAGGGCTCGCCAGTGCATTGGCCTTTGCAGGCGGCGCCTCGGCACTTGCCCAGGAATTCGAGGGACCATCGCGGCTGCGCGCCTTCTCCTTTCTCGGCACCAGTTTCGGCATCGGGCTGGCCTTCGGCCCGATTGCCTCGGGCCTGCTCATCTCCGCATTCGGCTGGCGGTCGATCTTTGTTCTGGTCGTGGCACTCGCGGTTGCCTCGGCAATTCTTGGCCTGCGCACCATCAGGGAATCGCGTGACCCGGATGCGACCGGCCTCGACTGGGCGGGCGCCGGCACGTTCACCGTCGCGCTGGCCTCTCTGACCCATGGCGTGTTGCAGGCGCCGCAGAGCGGCTGGGCCGATCCTCTTGTCGTAACGCTTCTCGGCGTGGCCGTCCTTTGCTTTGGGCTGTTCGTCGTCGTCGAGCGGCGCGTGCCCCGGCCGATGCTCGATCTCACCCTGTTTCGCTATCCGCGCTTCGTCGGCGTGCAGTTCCTGGCGGCGGCGCCCGCCTACGGCTTCGTCGTCCTGCTCGTGCTTTTGCCGATCCGCTTCATCGGCATCGAGGGGATGAGCGAAATCAAGGCCGGCCAATTGATGATCTGCCTCTCCGGACCGTTGCTGGTCCTGCCCTTGCTGGCCGGCCAACTGGCGCGCTGGATCGCTCCAGCCACGATCTGCGGCGTCGGCCTGCTCGTCGCGGCGGCCGGTTTGGTCTGGCTGAGCCTGACGCCATCGATCGGCGTCGCGCTGGTCGCGCCGCTGATCCTGATCGGCGTCGGCATCGCCTTGCCCTGGGGATTGATGGACGGGCTCGCCGTCAGCGTCGTGCCGACCGAGCGGGCCGGCATGGCGGTCGGCATCTTCAACACCACCCGTGTCGCTTGCGAGGGTGTGGCACTGGCCATCGTCATGGCGACGCTGTCAGGCTTCACCGCCGCGCAACTCGCCGCTCGAGGCGCTGTGTCTTCCAGCGATGCGGGCTCCGCCGCGCAATTGCTGGTGACCGGCAATGTCGGCGAGACCGCGCAACATTTGCCGATGGCCGGCGCCACCGTTCTGGTCGAGGCCTATGAAACGGCGTTCGACAGGCTGCTGATCGTGCTGGCGGCAATCACCATTGTCACCGCCCTTGTCGTCTTTCTCAGCCTGCGTCGCGGATCGGCGGCGGAACACGAGGTCGTGCCGCTGCCGGCCTGCCAGGAAGGGTAGGCATCAGCCATTTGCAGGACAGCTGGATATCAATGCACCTAGTCCAGTCTGTGCATCAGATCGTCATCAAGCCAGCGGCCGAAGAAATAGGCCAGCTGCTTGTGCCACCACGGCCAGTCGTGGCTGACGTCGCCACCCCAATAATCGACCCAGGCGGGAATGGATTTGTCGCGCAGGATCTGTTCCAGCTGGCGCGTATCGACCAGCATGCGCTCCTCCCAGGCGCCCTGCCCGCAGCAGAAGATCAGCCTGAGCGCCTTCAGCCGCGCCAGCAGTTTCGGGTCGACGATCCCTGGCAGATAATCGAGCGGCGAGTTGTAGAAGATCTCCCCGTCGAGCGCCTTGCCGAAGAAATCGCGCGCCGAATAGACCCCCGACAGCGAGATGACGCCGCTGGCGAGTTCGGGAAAACGGAAGACGAAGTTCGAGGAATGGTAGCCCCCCATCGAACAACCTGAGAACAGCGGCTTCAGCCGCCGTCCGCCATTGGCCTGCGCGGCGGTTTCCAGAAATACCGGCAGCGCCTCCTCGCGTAGGTAGCGGAAATAGGCCTCGTGGCGGGCGATACGGTGCGCGGCATCGACATGCCTGGCGAAGAAGGATTCCGAATCGATGCCGTCGACGGTGAACAGCTGGATGCGGCCGGTGTCGATGAATTCGGCGAGCGCCCCCACCCCACCGGAATCCTCGAACTGGTAGAACCGGCCCTGCGAGGTCGGGAACACCACGACAGGCCGGCCGGCATGGCCGTAGCGCTTGTACTCCATGTCGCGGCCGAGATTGGGGGCGAAAGCCTTGTGATAGGATATGTCCATGGGCCTCAAGCCTTTTCCGCGTGGATATAGGCCACCGCCTCGCGCAGCTCCGCCTGATCCTTCGAGCGCATCTGGTAGGCGTAATTCCCCATGGCGCGGCTGAAAACCTCTTCTATTGGCTGATGATGAACGATCTTGTCGCGGTGCGCGGCTAGCACGTCCGCATGGCTGTGCAAATAGTCGAGGTGGCGCTTGCGGCTGGCATAGGCGGTGAAATACTTGCCCTCATAAGGGCCGCCGGCGGCATCCTTGACCACCATGTCCGCCCACGCCGCGTAGACATCGATGTCGAACGTGTAGTTGATAGCGTCGGTCATCCATGCGCCGGGCGGGCGCATGTTGACCTCCAGCGCGATGATACGGTCATCCCTGGTCTCGAACAGCTCGATGTGGAAAAAGCGTTCGCGCACGCCGAATGCTTTCAGGATCTTGCGGCCGGCCTCCTCGACAACAGGCCTGATCCGGGGAAAGCAGGTGTAACTCATGTGGCGGTCCTTGTTGACCACATCCATGACGCTCTGGTCGTAGCGGTGGCTGGCCGCCAGCACCACCTCGCCGTCGCGGTTGACCAGCCCGTCATAGGTCACCACCAGCCCCTCGATGAACTGCTCCATGACGAAGGTCACATCCTCCGGCTTGTCCCGGAAGAAGTGGTCGAGCTCTTTCGCATTGGAGATCTTGAACGTGTTCGAAGCGCCGGAGCCTGAGTCCGGTTTGACCACCACGGGATAGCCGACGCGGCGGATGAAGGTCATGGCGCCGGCCCGGTCGGAACATTTGCGCTGTGCGATCGTCTCGACGCCGCTCTTGCGGAAAAAGGCGCGCATACGACTCTTGCGCTTCAGATTCTTCACGAAATCGAGCTTGGTGCCGTAGATGTTGAAGTCTGTGCGGATGTTGGCTTCCAGTTCCAGCCAGTGCTCGTTGAGCGATTCGAACCGGTCGATGCGACCCCATTTGTGGATGAAATGCCCTATCGCCCGGAACACCGGCTCATAGTCCTCCATGTCGGCTACGCGGTAATATTCCGAAAGCGCTGCCTTCAGCTTGCTGTCCAGAGCGTCAAAGGGTGCGTCGCCAATGCCGAGCACCGTCGCGCCGGCCTTCTTCAGCCGGTCGCAGAAATCGGCGCCATTGGCGGGAAAATGCGGCGAGAAGAACACGAAATTCATGGACAACCCCCTGCCGGCGGCACCCCGCCACCGGTCAAGTCTGGCGCATTTGCAGCGCGCGGGGAAGAGCACCCACGCTAGGGATAAAATTCGGCCCCGCTTGCCTCCAACAGGCCGCTCCTGTATGAGAGCGGCCATGAACACGCGCGCCACCACCGCTTCCCGTCGGACCGGCTTTGCCGGCGAGACCGTGCGCGCGCTTGCCTCGACCCTGCTTCTTCTCGGCCTTATCGGCGATCGCCGGGTTCGCTGAAGGAGCGCCCGGCGGTCGAACCGCCGCGCAAGCGCATGCTCCTTGGCAAATCATATCAAGCGAACGAAATTCTGGTAAAGGCGCCGCTTGGCACCACATCCGCCTGAAAGGTGGACCCGCCAGCCGCCGGGAGAAACGACGATGAACGCACGAGAAGACATCCGCGCCAGCGAGGCCGCTACCGGCAAGCAAGGTGGCCGGGGCATGCCGGACGCAGCCCGAAAATATCAGCCCTACCCTACCGTCGGCCTCACCGACCGGACCTGGCCCTCGAAGGTCATCGACAAGGCGCCTATCTGGTGCTCGGTCGACCTGCGCGACGGCAACCAGGCGCTGATCGATCCGATGGGCCACGAGCGCAAGGCGCGCATGTTCGGCCTGCTGCTCGACATGGGCTTCAAGGAGATCGAGATCGGCTTCCCGTCGGCTTCGCAGACCGATTTCGATTTCGCCCGCTGGTGCATCGAGGAAGGCAATGTGCCGGCCGATGTGTCGTTGCAGGTGCTGGTACAGTGCCGGCCCGAACTGATCAGCCGCACCTTCGAGGCGCTGAAGGGCGCCACCAACCCGATCGTGCATTTCTACAACTCGACCAGCGAGTTGCAGCGCCGTGTCGTCTTCGAGAAAGATGTCGGCGGCATCAAGCGCATCGCCACCGACGCCGCCAAGATGATCACCGAGATGGCGGCCAAGGCCGGCGGCGGCTATCGCTTCGAATATTCGCCGGAGAGCTTCACCGGCACCGAACTCGAGGTCGCGCTGGAGATTTGCAACGCCGTCACCGAGATCGTCAGGCCGACGCCTGACAACAAGCTGATCATCAACCTGCCGTCGACGGTCGAGATGTCGACGCCCAATATCTATGCCGACCGCATCGAGTGGATGTGTCGCAATCTCGACAACCGCGAAAACCTGATCATCTCGCTACATCCGCACAATGACCGCGGCACCGGCATCGCCACGACCGAACTCGGCCTGATGGCCGGCGCCGATCGCGTCGAAGGCACGCTGTTCGGCAATGGCGAGCGCACCGGCAATGTCGACATCGTCACGCTGGCGCTCAACATGTACACGCAAGGCGTCGATCCCGGCATCGACTGCTCCGACATCAACCGGATGAAGGACGTCTACGAATATTCGAACCAGCTGAAGATTCCCGAGCGCCATCCCTATGTCGGCGAGCTCGTCTACACCGCCTTTTCCGGCTCGCACCAGGACGCCATCAACAAGGGCATGAAGGCCTTGAAGAAGGCCAACACGCCGCATTGGGAAGTGCCGTACCTGCCGATCGATCCGGCCGATGTCGGCCGCAGCTATGAGGCCATCATCCGCATCAACTCGCAGTCGGGCAAGGGGGGCATCGCCTATGTGCTGCAGGCCGATTACGGCCTCAATTTGCCGCGCAACCTGCAGATCGAGTTCAGCCAGGCGATCCAGGCGATCACCGACGCCGAAGGCAAGGAAGTGCCGGCAAAGCGTATTCATGACCGCTTCCTCGAAACCTATGTCGACCAGCCGGGCGCCCGGCTGAAATTCCTCGACCACAACACCTATCCGGATACCGAGGTGAAGGGCCGGCGCGTGGTCGAGGCGGTCATCCTCGACAATGGCAAGCAAATGACGATATCGGGCACCGGCACCGGCCCGATCGACGGCTTCGTCGATGCGCTGTCGCGCCATGTCGGCGTCGAGATGTCGGTGCTCGATTATTCCGAGCATTCGATGCAGCGCGGCTCGAATGCGTCGGCAATCTCCTATGTCGAGATGGAATATCCCGGCGGCAAGCTGTTCGGCGCCGGCATCAACACCAACATCGTCGCCGCTTCGCTGGAAGCGGTGACGTCGGCGGCCAACCGTATCGTCGGCCGCAAGGCGCGATAGCATCGGCGGTCGGCGGCGCGGGAGGCAGGAGCAGCTCCCCTCGCGCCGCCATTTTTTCAAGCCCGCACAAGGCTTTGGCCTCGACTGGCCTCCCACGACCATCCCGTGACCGACACCGGCCCGGACGTTAACCACCGGAAAAATATCCGGTGAGGTACGCGATCGCATAATGCGTGTATACTTGTATGGCGGTGCGGGCATTATATGATCCGTGCCTTAACCTGTGCCGACTTCGAGAGGATCGACACTTGCAGCATGCCACGCCTGCCGCCCCCGCAGTGCGCGAAACATTGGAGCGACTGCTTGCCAGCGAAACGTTCGGAAGATCCGAACGGGCACGCAAGCTGCTGCGCTATCTTGTCGAGCGCGAACAGGCAGGCGAAGCCGATAGGCTCAAGGGCTTTTCCATCGCCATGGATGTCTTTGGCAAGGATGGCGATTTCGATCCTTCGACCGACGCGGTGGTGCGGGTTCAGGCCGGCCGGCTGCGCGACTTGCTGCAGCAGTATTTTGCCAATGAAGGTGTTGCCGAGCCTGTCCGCATAGCCATTCCGCGCGGCGGCTATGTCCCGGCCTATGAGCTCAATGCAATCCGCTTGCCGGAGACGTCCCAATCCGCCGTCCAGAACGGAGCGGCGGCTCCATCGGCGCAACGCGACACTGCCGAAAGTGCCATTCCGGCCGCTGCCTTGCCGGCACCGATGGTCGCGTCGGCGCCGGCGGTGGCACGTCACCTTAGATTTTTCTGGATGGCGATCGCCGTTGTCATCGCCATGCTTGGCGTTTTGATCCTGCGTCAGGGCAGCGGTGCGCTGCTGGCAGGCGGCGACCTTGCGGCCACGCTCGAGACCGCGAGCCTGACCGGCAGCGTCGCGTCGTCCAGCGAGGACTTGCCGCTCGTCTACATCGCCGTCAAGGCCAGCGGCACGGATGCCAGCCGTGTCGCCGCAACACTGCGCGCCGGCCTGAGCGGCTTCGATACGATCGACTTCATCGGTCGCGACACGGTCGACACGACCGATCCGGTCACCAATGCCACGAGCTTCATCTTCGACATTCTGCCTGGACCGGATACGGGTGACATCACGATCGAACTGCAGAGCGTGGCGACCGGACGGGTGCTTTTGTCGCGCAACCTGACCGCCGCCGACAGCGCACCGACCGCCGTCGAGAGCCGTATAGCCGGCATCTTGACGTCCGCTCTTCCCGATTCCGGCACGATCTACAGCTATCTCGAACAGAGCGGCATACAAGCCGGCCTGACGCAGTGCCTGTTGTTCAACGGCAAATACTATCTCGACCAGAACGCCAGGACCCACGAGGCCGCCTATCGCTGCCTCGAAAACCTCGCCGAAAACGGCGCCAAATCGTCGCTGGTTTATTCCGAGCTCGCTTCGTTGCAGCTCGAGGCCGTGAACGACCACTACGCCTACCCGCCGGATGCGACGATCGACAAGGCGCTTACATTCGCCCACCGCGCCGTGCAGATGGGACCGACCAGCCCCAACGCGCATCGCGCCTATGGCTACATCTATTCGCGACTTGGCAATGCCGACGAGGCGCTGCGCTGGATGCGCAAGGCCTACGATCTTAACCACTATGATATAGCCATGGCTGCCGCCTACGGCTACGGACTGATTTTCGCCGGCCGGTATGCCGAGGGGACGCCGATCATGGCCCAGGCCGTGGACGCCTCCAGCGGTCATCCGACATGGTGGGATTTTGGACTTTTCGCCGGCGAACTCATGCTGGGCGACACGAACAAGGCGGCGATCGCCAGTTCCTCTTTGAGAACGACCGCAATGAAATCGCACTATCTTGCCGCCCGGCTGATCGGCGCCAAGATCGCCGGTCAGGACAATCTGGCGCGCAAGCTGCTCGACGAGCTGAACGCCAAATTTCCGAAATTCGCCGCCAATCCGCGCGCCACCTTCGTTGACCGAAAATATCCGGCCGATCTGACCGAGCGCTTGGTCGGCGCGTTACGCGCCGCCGGACTCGGCAGCGCTGGCTAACGCCAAGCGATATCCACGGCTTGTCCCGCTGACCATTGTCGATTTCGTACGCACCGATCACCGAATATCGGTCAGCTGGCGAGTTCTGTCGTCAACCGTACAAATCGCGAAAATTTTACTGGCCATCGCGCAGGACGAGGCGCAATCCAGCCACAATTGACCGTGGTCTCGCGTTTCTCATAGCCCTGCAACAAGTCCCCAGCTTCATGATTTCATCGCTTCATGCCACCGAACAAGGTGCCGGTTCGAAGACCATCGTTCTACTGCATGGTTTCGGCGGCTGCCACGATATTTGGCACGAAGTGGTCCCGTCGCTGTCGCCTGCCGCTCGCACACTCGCTTATGACTTGCCGGGGCACGGGCAGTCGCTCGATTTCCCCGGCGCCGGCCCGGCCAAGGTGGCGGCAAGGGCCGTCCTGGCCGATCTCACCGCGCGATCTCTGAAGCGCGTTCATCTGGTGGGCCACTCGATGGGCGGCGCGGTGGCGGCGTTGATGGCGCTGGCCGAGCCCCAGAAGGTGGCGTCGCTGACGCTTCTGGCGCCTGGCGGCTTCGGCGCGGAGATCAACGGTCCGCTGTTGCGCCGCTTTGCCGCCGCAAGGCGCCCACCCGACATCCGGGCGTGCCTCGTCGCGATGTCGGGACCACTGACGCGGCCCATCGATCACACCGTGGACGCCCTTGGGGACATGCGCGAGCGACCCGGCCAAGTGGAGAAACTCATCGAGATTGCTGCCGCCATGACCAGCGACGACCGGCAGGGCGTCATCCCGCGCGACCGGTTGGAAACGCTGGCCATGCCGGTGATGGTGGTATGGGGCAGCGACGACTCTGTGCTGCCCTTTACCCACACGGATAATCTGCCCGCGCAATTTCACGTGCACCACGTGCTGGGAGCTGGCCATATGCTGATCGAGGAGGCGCCCGATCTGGTCGCCACGATCATCCAGCGCAACATGAACCGCCGCGCCAGGCCCTTGCGCCCGAAACTCGCCGCGACCGGTTGACACGTCCCGCGCGACCCCGCCCGGACGCCTCGCCCGCCTTGATCTCGCCAGTGCATTTTGCCGGCGGCTGTGTTAACTGCATGTTAACCAAACCCGCGAGGCCGACGCCGATGAAGGACGCAGGCGAGAAGATCGATCCATCAAGCAAACTGTCCGACGCCATCCGTGACGTGAAGAACGCCTTCGCTGACCGCGACGATGTCGTCGTCGACATGCGCGAGGCGCACCGCATGCGCCTCGACCTCCTGGCCGCGGACCTCGCACCCGTCTTTGCCGACGTTCCGGCCGACATGGACAATTTCGACTTTGTCGTCTCCTCCGGGCTACAGCCGCGCCTGTGGATCGACGCCGTCAGCCATGTCGCGATGGGACGCGATCGCCGCACCTACCGCTTCCTCAAGGACACACGCGTTGGCCGGGTCGTGCTTGCCGAATCGACCGAGATGAAACCTGTCGCCGATTCCGTGACGCGTTATGTCGCCGAGCGCATCGTCGAACGCCAGAGGATGATGGAGGGTGGCGTCGAGCCGGCGGTCGCCGGCATGAGACGCGCCAAGGTCGCGGAAGCCGAGCCGCCGCTGCGAGCGTCGACGCAAGGCAGGGGCTGGTCGGCCTTCCTGTCCGGCCTTGGGCTGATCGCCGCCGGCGGACTGGTTGGTCTCGCGGTGTCGGCTGCGCTGTTCTGGGACCGCCTCGCGGCCATGGTTCTCAACTGGCGGCCATAGCCGCGTCGGCCTCGATACCGAGCTCCAGGGTCTGCAGATCGGCAGGCGGTAGGGACGGCCCGGTCAAGCCGCGCCGCGTCAGGTGGATACGCCAGTTTCCCTTTTCGCCGTCGATCTCGAACAGATTGTACTGCGCGGCGGGATGTTTGCCGCCTGGCGCCTGGCCGGCGGCGGCGACGCCGACGAACGGGACCTTCGCACCGCGGAGTCCGATCTGGAACAGCGACGGCAGATGTGAATGGCCGTGCAGCACAAGCTCCGCGCCGTGACGGCGGATGATCTTGTGAAAGCGGGCTATGCCGAACAGCCGCTTGTGCTGGGAGACGGCGCCCCGCACCGGGGGGTGATGGATCATGATGGCGCGGAACAGCCCCTGCTTTGCCGTGCTCTCGAGGATCTTGCCGAGCCGAGCCGCCTGCTCCTCCATGAAGAAACCATTGGCCATGAAAGGCGCCGTGGCGCGCGCCGTCGAGACGCCGATCAGCGCGACGTTGCCGCGCACGCGCAGATAGGGGAAGGCATTGCGGTCGACCGGCGTGTTGACACCGTCGCCGCTCATCCACGCCGCCCATGACCGGCAGATCTTGTCGAAGGCACCGGGCACATAGGCATCATGGTTTCCCGGCACGACCGAAACATCATGCGGCGGCCCCAGCGTCTCGAGCCAGTGTTTGGCCATCTCGATCTCGCCGTCGAGCGCCAGGTTGACGAGGTCGCCGGTGACGGCGAGATGGTCCGGGTTTTGCGCCTTGATGTCGGTGACGATGGCGTCGATGACGGCATCGTGCATGTGGCGGCGGCGATTGCGCTGCCAGTTGACGTAGCCGAGCACGCGCTTGGACGCGAGATCGCGATAGGATACATCGGGGAGCGGCCCCAGATGGACATCGGAAATATGCGCGAGCCTGAACATTCCTCCTTCATAGGCGACGTGCACGCGGCTTTCCACCCACGGTTTCGCTACTGATGGCGACCGATGAGGAGGCTCCGTTCCGCCAGACCGGCTGGGCGGGTTTGAGAGCCCGGCTGTTCCATCTCTATTTCGTGCTGCGACGGCCGATGACGCTCGGTGTGCGCGGCCTGATCCACGATGCCTCCAACAATTCCGTCTTCCTCATTCGCCACACCTATGTGCCGGGCTGGCAGCTTCCCGGCGGCGGCGTCGAGATCGGCGAGACGATGACCGAGGCGCTGGCCCGCGAACTCGCCCGAGGAAGGCAACATCGCGCTGGCCGCGCCACCGGTTTTCAGATCGATGCATTTCAACCGCCGCGCCAGCCCCCGCGACCATGTCGGCTTCTACCTGGTCGAGCATTTCAGCCAAACCGCGCCGAAACTGCCCGACCATGAAATCGCCGAGGCCGGCTTTTTCCCGCTCGATCGCTTGCCGGAAAGCACGACGCCGGCAACGCTGCGGCGGATCGCTGAGGTTTTTAGGGGCGAGCCGGCATCGGCTTACTGGTAGGTCAGGCTGCAGCCTTCCTGAACCGCCCCCGATCATGCCGCGCACCATAGTCGAGCGCCGGCCCGACCGGTATGATCCGGGTCGGATTGATGATCGCGTGGCTGCCGTAATAATGCGCCTTGATGTGGTGCAGGTTCACCGTCTCGGCGACACGAGGCACCTGATAGAGGTCGCGCAGATAGTTCGACAGGTTCGGATAGTCGGCGATGCGGCGCAGGTTGCACTTGAAATGGCCGACATAGACCGGGTCGAAGCGCACCAGAGTGGTGAACAGCCGCCAGTCGGCCTCGGTAATGCGGTCACCAACCAGATAACGTTGCCTGGAAAGGCGATCTTCCAGCGCATCGAGCGTCGAAAACAGCTCGCCGAACGCCTCCTCATAGGCCGTTTGCGTGGTGGCGAAACCGGCGCGATAGACGCCATTGTTGATGGCGGGATAAACCAGCGCGTTGATTGCGTCGATCTCGCCACCCAAGGCTTCCGGGTAGAAATCGAGGCTGGCATCACCCCATTCGTCGAAGGCCGAATTGAGCATCCGAATGATCTCGGAGGATTCGTTGGAGACGATAGTCTGTTCCTTTTTGTCCCATAGCACCGGCACCGTCACCCGGCCCGAATAGGCCGGATCGGCCCTGGTGTAGATCTGGTGCAGGAAGTCGAGGCCGTAGAGCGTGTCCCCTGTCGCGCCGTCCTCGGCCAGGAACGTCCAACCATCAGCACCCATGAAATGGTGCACCACCGATACCGAAATAATGGCGTTCAGCTTCTTCAGCGCGCGAAAGATCAGCGTCCGGTGCGCCCAGGGACAGGCGAGCGAGACATAGAGGTGATAGCGGCCGGGCTCCGCCCTGAAGCCGCGGCTGCAGCCTTCGACCGGTGTGCCGTCGCGCGTGATCCAGTCGCGCCACTGCGACTGCGCCCGCACGAACTTGCCGCCACTGTTTTTCGTGTCGTACCAGCGGTCCTGCCATTTGCCATCGACGAGCAATCCCATGAATTGTCCTTTCGCGTTTCCCGTCATGTAAGGCGCGATGCGGCAAGGCGGAAATCCTCCAGGGCTGAACAGACCGTCAATCGGTAGGGCCAGCGAAGCCGTCGATTGCGGCGGGCGAAAATTGATGCTAGCGGACACTCCGCATGTTCGACTTTGCCTTGATCCGGTTTGACCGACGACGAAAGGACGCCCGCGCTTGATGAAGCGCTGACTGGCGAACGCTGCCGTTTGCAGCAACCTTTCCTCCTCTACCGGAACGCAACGACCATGAGCCTTGCCGACGTGAAGTACCTGCCGGAAACTCCGGCGCACGATCCTGAAATCGAAGCCATCAACGACGAGGCCTTCGGCCCCGGCCGTTTCGTGCTGGCCGCCTACAAGATCCGCGAGGCCGGCGGCCACGAGCGCGCGCTGTCCTTTGTCGCGGTCGACGGCGACCTCGTCGTCGCCTCGGTGCGTATGACGCGCATTGCGGCCGGTGCCGGCCGGGCGCTGATGCTCGGGCCGCTCGCGGTGCGGCCCGCCTTCAAGAATCTCGGCATCGGCCGCCGGCTGGTGAAAATCGCGCTGGAAGCGGCCGCCAAGGCCGGTGCGCCCGCCGTGATGCTGGTCGGCGACGAGCCCTATTACGGGCCGCTCGGCTTCAAGCGCATTCCACGCGGCCAGATCTCGATGCCGAGGCCTGTCGACCTCGACCGCCTTTTGTCGCACGAGATCACGCCGGGCGCGGTTGCCAGGCTCATGGGCGAGGTCGGTCACGCCAGCCAGGCCAGGGTCGCCGAGCACGCCTAGGGCAGCTCCAGGAAAGTATGAACGGGTTCCGCAGTTCGCCGTTTCTGCAAGACAGCGAACTGCCCCATCTTGACCTTGTCGGTCGATCCGGGCCTGATCCGTCCCTGTTTTCATAGAAAAGCCCATACTCACAGGAAGGATGACGCCATGACCCCCAACGGCCAGATCGCGATCGTGACCGGCGGCGGCTCCGGCCTCGGCGAGGCGACCGCTCGCGCGCTTGCCGCCAAAGGGGCCCGCGTCGCCATCCTCGATGTCGGCATCGAGCGCGCGGCCAAGGTTGCTGCCGAGGTCGGCGGCATCGCCGTCCAGTGCGATGTTGCAAGTGCCGACAATGGCGCCGCCGCCCTCGCCGATGTCGCCGCCAGGCTGGGCGAGCCGCGCATTCTGGTCAATTGCGCCGGCATCGCCATCGGGGTGAAGACGATCGGCAAGGATGGACCCCATCCGCTTGACCAGTACCGCAAGGTTATCGAGGTCAATCTGATCGGCACCTTCAATATGATCCGCCTGGTTGCCGACCGCGCCGCGAAACTCGAGCCGCTGCAGGGCGGCGAGCGCGGCGTCATCGTCAACACCGCCTCGGTCGCCGCCTATGACGGGCAGATCGGCCAGGCGGCCTATTCCGCCTCCAAGGGCGGCGTGGTCGGCATGACGCTGCCGGTGGCGCGTGATCTCGCCCGTTCCGGCATCCGGGTCTGCACCATCGCGCCCGGCATCTTCAAGACGCCGATGATGGCCGGCATGCCGCAGGACGTGCAGGATTCGCTGGGCGCCGCCGTGCCCTTCCCGTCCCGCCTTGGCGAACCATCCGAATATGCCGCGCTTGCGCTGCACATTGTCGAAAACCAGATGCTGAACGGCGAGACCATCCGTCTCGACGGCGCCATCCGCATGGCGCCGAAATAGAGCGTGCGCCCAACGGCGCGAAATGCGGCGGGTGCCTCACCTTGCCAAGTTCGGCACGTCGGCCGATAAGTGGAATAGGAAAATCAACTTAGCAGGACGAGAACCTTGGGCGACCGGAAGAAGGATGTGATCCGCGAGACCGACGCCGAGGCGATCCGGTTGGCGAAAACGCTTCTGCGCAGCGCCCGCTTCGGCGCCCTGGCGGTGCTGGAACCAAGGACCGGATCGCCACTGGCGAGCCGGGTCGGCATCGCCACCGACATCGACGGCGCACCGCTTGTCCTGGTGTCGATGCTCGCGGCGCACACGTCAGCGCTGCTTGCCGATCCGCGCTGTTCCCTGCTGCTCGGCGAGCCCGGCAAAGGCGATCCGCTGGCGCATCCGCGGCTGACGCTGGCCTGCCAGGCATCGCGGCTGGAGCGCGGCTCGCAGGCGCATGCCAGTGCCGAGCGCCGCTATCTCAACCGCAATCCCAAGGCGAGCCTCTATGTCGGGCTCGGCGACTTTTCGATCTTTCGCCTTGAGCCGCAACACGCCAGCCTCAACGGCGGCTTCGGCAAGGCCTATCAGCTCGAACGGCTCGACCTTCTCACCATTGGGCCCATCATCGAGGAACTCGCCGGAAGCGAACAATCGGCCGTCGAGCACATGAATGCGGACCATCTCGACGCTATCGCCGTCTATGCCCGTCATTTCGCCAAGGCACCCGGCGACGGCTGGACCATTGCCGGTTTGGACGCCGAAGGCATCGATCTGGTGTCGGGGGACAATACTTGCCGGGTATTTTTTCCACAACCGTTGATAATGGTGTCGGAACTGCGTCCCGTTCTGGTTGCCATGGCCAGGGCCGGCAGGGCCGCATCGGAGGTATAAGACGCGACTAAATTGCATTTGATCAAAAGCAACGCTTGAGATTTGAAAGAAATGTTCTAGGCTTGGATGTGGTGCTGACTCGTCGGCACCTTCACAAGTGAATTTATGGATTCAGGCACCATTGCCCCCATGGCGCCTCGATGAGCAAACAGCATGGGGCATCAATGGTCTCGACAAAGCTAATCGCCAACGCCGAATCGGCTGCCGAATTTCTGATGCTGATGGGCAACGAAAAACGGCTGTTGATCATGAGCTATCTGATCGACGGTGAAATGTCGGTCGGCGCCATCGCCGAAAAGGTGATGCTCAGCCAATCCGCTCTCTCGCAGCACCTGGCCAAGTTGCGGGCGCTCGACATCGTGGACACCCGGCGCGATCGTCAGATGATCTACTATTCCTGCAAATCCGATGCGGTGCGCGAACTGCTCACCATGCTGGATGGCATTTTCGGCAGCGGCAAGGAAGATCTGTCCCAGATGGCGCAGAGGTTGCGCCGCGCCGGGACTTGACCGCACGCTGCCGCGGCCGCTTACCTTGCTGACGATCTCCGGAGCGTGGCTCGTGTGTCTTTCCCGGCACACGAGCCACGCTCTTTATTGTTGAGCGGGACATGATTGTTGAGCGGGACATGGACCCAATACGAATCGACGATCCACGCGACCCGCGCGTCGCTGCCTATCTCGATATCCGCGAGCGCGATCTGGCGGGCCGGCAAGGCCGTTTCGTCGCCGAAGGCAAGGTGGTGCTCGACCTGCTTTTGTCGTCGCGCCGCTTCAGCGCCGAATCCATCCTGATTCTGGAAAACAGGCTTGGCGGCCTGGAGGACATGCTGCGCAAGGCACAAGCGGACCTGCCGGTCTATGTCGTCGCCGGTGCGGTGATGGACGCGATTGCTGGATTCCATATGCATCGCGGCATCCTGGCCATCGGCCGCAAGGAAGCACCGCACCCGGCCGCCTCATTGCTGGATGCATTGCCCGCCCAAGCTCTGGTCGTCGTGCTTGTCGGCATCGCCAACCATGACAATATGGGTTCGATCTTCCGCAATGCCGCCGCTTTCGGCGCCGACGCGGTGCTGATGGACACGACATGCTGCGACCCGCTGTACCGCAAGGCGATCCGGGTTTCGGTCGGCGCCGCGCTCAAGATCCCTTTCGCGTCCTTCACCGACACGGCGGAATTCACGGCGGGTCTCGATCGGCGGGGCTATGACCAGTTCGCACTGTCACCGCGCGGCCGGATCGACATTCGCGATGCACCGCGCGGCGAGCGGCTGGCGCTCTACCTCGGCACCGAGGGTGAAGGCCTGCCCGAAAGCCTGCTTTCCCGCTTGCAAACGGTACGGATCACCATGTCGAAAGGCTTCGACAGCTTGAACGTCGCTGCCGCCTCGGCCATTGCCCTGCATCATTTCTCGCACTGACGATGATTTTGAGTGCGACGAAGGCGGCTAGCCCGCACCGCGTCAGTCGGCTTCTGCTTTCTGCAAGGCGCGCACGCGGTCGGCGAGGCTGCGGACATGGCCGGCGGAGCGGTTTTCCTGCGGTGCCGCCAGCGCCTTGGCGATCTGCGAATCAGGGCCCTCGAGCTTGGCAGTCAGATGGACAACCTCCGCAGCCAGTTCGTTCATCTGCTCACGCAGCGCGGCGCCATTGCCATTCGTCAAGCCCAACGATGCCGCGGCGCCGAGGTCCGCCTTCAGGCGCTTGTTCTCACGCGCCAGCGCCATAAGCCTGGCCTCCAGCCGCTCGCGGTCACCGTCGAGCCTGGCAATCGCCCGGTCCACGTCGTCGCGCTTGCCGGCCTCGTCGTGCCGACCCGCTTCATCGGGCTTGCCGACCAGCCGCAAGGCCGATGCGCCGTCCTCGGCTTTCGCTTTTTCCCGCAACCGCGCCAACTCCTTTTCGCGCCGATCAAGCTTGTCCTCACGGTCGGCGAGCGTTGCGAGCAGCCGCTCGACCTTCTTGTCGAGTTCGGCGGCCCTTCTCTTCTCGGCCTTCAGGGCATCGCGTGCGGCCTTGCTTTCGGCCGCGATCTCCTGGCTGCGCCGGTCCGCTTCCTTGCGCTGGCCGCGCAGCAGCGAGATGTCGCTGGCGAGCTTCTGCAATTCGGATTCGCGGGCCACGAGCTCGATCTGGCGGCTGCTGGAGGCAAAACTGGCATCGTCATACATGTGCTCCAGCTTCTCGATATCGAGCGCCCGCCTTTCCAGTTTTCGTTCGGTTTCCTTGAGCCGCTCCGAAAGCTGATGCAGTTCTTCTTCGCGCTGCCGCAACGCTTCGCTCTTGGCGCCGAGTTCGGCGAGCGCATTGTTCTTGTCCATGCGCTCGACCGCCAGCCCCTTCAGCGCCTCGTGGCCGCGATTGATCTCGACGAGTTGTTCGGCCACTTTCTCGCGCAACGTCTTGACGTTGATTTCAAGTCGGCGCGTCGACATGGCGTACTCGGCCCGGATCCGGTCCTTGTCGGCTTGGATTTCAGCTCGCGTCAGCGGGATGGAGGCTTCGATGCGCCTGCGGGTCAGGGCGACGGCACGCCGCCAGACGGCCGGAGCCACCATCAGCGCCAGAAAGCCGGCACAGAGAAAGCCAAGGGCAAAGAACAGGACCGACTGAACCAAAGGACTACCCGTTATCGACGACAACTTGGAAGGCTGGACTGTGCCATCTTGGCATGGCGGAAATCCGGCACCGCGGCAAGGGCTTGCCGCGGCTCATTCGGGTCGTGGCTCGGGAATCCGGTCGAACGGTCCACGTCTTCATCATCGGACAGATCAGAACGGGTTCCAGGTCGCCCGCTCGGTCAGTTTCAAGTAGCCGAGATTGACGCCGAGCCGGGCGCCGACGCCGGTACGGATCGGCACCAGCAGCACATTGTTGTTCTTCAGCACGTTGAAGCCGACACCCGCCACCACATAGGCCGAACCGGCGACGCCGCCATAGCGATTGTAGAGATTGCCGACATCGTCGAGATTGTAGACCAGCATCATCACGCGTGACCCCTCGCCGCCGAAATCCCAGCCCAGCGACGGGCCTTGCCAGAACACTTTGTGATCGCCGGCATTCTTGGTGTAGAGCGTGCCTTCGCCATAGGTCAGGCCGCCGATCAGCGCACCGGATCCCTCCTCGCCGAGCAGATAGCCGTTAGGCAAACCGTAGGAGGCGAAAATCTTCTCCACGACCGTGGCCAACCCGCCCGACGTTGCGCCGAAGAACTTGTGGCCGGAATCGACAATCTCCTGAGCGGTGTACTCCTGGGCCCGCAAGGGCGATGTCGTGAAGACGAGAACGCCCATGAGCGTGAACGCCATTGAGAGGGCACGGAGAAAACTCCGGTCATACAATCGGGAAAACATGCTTCCAATCTCCGTCATGAAGCACTTTCGCCGACGCCTCGCATCCGTACGGCTCTTTAGGCGGCCGTTAAGGATGACTGTTAGGGGCAAACTATGCCGTAATCCTTTTTCAACCATTAAACTCCCACATGAAGATGGCGGTTCGAAGGCTGTTTGGCCGCTCAAGGGGACACGCAGCCTGCGTGAATGCGCCATATGCCATGACGACAATTTGGATTTGTTGCTGCATGCGCGGGCGCTGTGTATTCAGAAAGCCTTGGGTTGAAGCGTGATTCGTGTGGGCAGGCGCGAAGATCGATCGCTCGGCCACGAACTGGAAGATTTGCAGGGATTTCGCCGATGGCCGAACTGTTCACCCTTTCCGCTCCCGATCTGGCGGCGCTTTTGTGCAGCCGCGTCTGCCACGACATCATCTCGCCGGTCGGCGCGATCAATAACGGGCTTGAACTGCTCGACGAGGGCGGCGCCGACGAAGACGCCATGCGGCTCATCCGCCAGAGTGCAAAGAACGCCTCGGCTCGCTTGCAGTTCGCCCGGATCGCCTTCGGCGCCGCCGGTTCGGCGGGCATGATGATCGATACCGGAGATGCCGAGGCCGTCGCCATTGCCTTCCTCAAGAACGAAAAGCCCGAATTGGTCTGGAACGGAATCCGCGCGCTGCTGCCCAAGAACAAGGTCAAGCTGCTGCTCAACCTGCTCCTGGTCGCCAATGCCGCCATTCCGCGCGGCGGCAAGCTGGTGGTGACGCTCGAAAATCTCGAAACCGAGCCGCGTTTTTCGCTTTCGGCAAGCGGGCCGATGCTGCGTGTGCCGCCGAAATTCCTCGAACTGCATTCCGGTCACAAGCCGGAGGAGCCGATCGACGCTCATTCGGTGCAGCCCTATTACACGCTGCTGCTGGCCCGCGAGGCCAACATGACGATTTCGATCCATGCAACGGCTGAAGAAATAGTCCTTTCGGTGGTCTGAAATCGGCGCGGCAGCGCGACCGAACAAAGTATTTCAATCTGAAATATTTTATTGACACGGCAATCGGGCGCGATGATCTTTGACACGCCGGCAACGTCGAAGCATCCTCAAGGAAAAATCAGCCTAACGGCATCTTTGCAAAAATTTTACCTAACGGCTTTTCAGCTTCTTTACCAGATCGGTCTAGGCTACGCCGCAGATGCCCCGCACGACCGGATTGTCCAAGGGCAAAGAGGACCCGGAAATGAAACGCTGCATGTTCGTCGACGATTCAAGCGTCATCAGGAAGGTTGCAAAACGCATCCTGGGCGGTTCCGACATGATGGTCATCGAGGCAGCCAGCGGGCTTGACGCACTGGAGATGTGCGCCGCCGACATGCCCGACATCATAGTCATCGATGGCGCCCTGCCGGACGTGCAGGCGATCGACCTCATCCGGCGCCTGCGCGCGATGGAAAGCCCGATCAAGCCGCAGATCCTGATCTCACTGGTCGAGCTCGATATCGCGTCGATCATGCGGGCCAAGCGCGCCGGCGCCCAGGGCTATCTGTTGAAGCCCTTTAATCGCCCGCAACTGCTCGAACGCTTTCGTGCTCTGAAGATCGCGGCCTGATCGGAAGCTACGCCAGGCAAACGGCGTGGCGGTCCGCCGCCTCGCGGTGCAAAAACAAATAATTATCAGTCCACAATGCAAAAACCCCCGAAGGTTGCGTCCAACTTTCGGGGGTCAGTTCACATGGCCAGGTTTTTTAAGAAACGCTCTGCCGGTCGCGCTCAGGCGCTGACGCGGATGTCTTCCGGTTCGCGCAGCACATAGCCGCGGCCCCAGACGGTCTCGATGTAGTTCTGGCCACCGGACGCGGCGTCGAGCTTCTTGCGCAGCTTGCAGATGAAGACGTCGATGATCTTCAGTTCCGGCTCGTCCATGCCGCCATAGAGGTGGTTGAGGAACATTTCCTTGGTGAGAGTGGTGCCCTTGCGCAGCGAGAGCAGCTCCAGCATCTGGTATTCCTTGCCGGTGAGGTGCACGCGCTGGCCACCGACCTCGACGGTCTTGGCGTCGAGGTTGACGACCAGATCGCCCGTGGTGATGACAGACTGGGCGTGACCCTTGGAGCGGCGCACGATGGCGTGAATGCGCGCCACCAGCTCGTCCTTGTGGAACGGCTTGGTCATGTAGTCGTCAGCACCGAAACCGAGGCCGCGTACCTTGTCCTCGATGCCGGCCATGCCGGAGAGGATCAGGATGGGCGTCTTTACCTTGGAGAGGCGAAGCGTTCTCAAGACCTCGTAGCCAGACATGTCTGGCAGGTTGAGGTCGAGAAGGATGATGTCGTAGTCGTAGAGCTTGCCCAGATCGACACCCTCTTCGCCGAGGTCTGTCGTATAGACGTTGAAACTTTCCGATTTCAGCATCAACTCGATGCTTTGTGCGGTTGCACTGTCATCTTCTATCAGCAGAACACGCATTTCATTCCCCTTTTCTGCCGCCGGACCATTTCACGACCCGTCCTGCCCCGGAGCAGTGGTTGCCTGGTATAGAGGCTGCCATCGAATGGTTAACAAAACCTAATTTCCCGTCCAATACGGTATCAGATTTTTTAACCCCTTTCTACACCCTCTTGAATCTAATAACGAATCACAGACCAAAATTCCTAATGCGACACATTAATAACCTGGACTAAGTGACTCCAGGGACTCATCGACGCGGCTTCGCTTCGGCGGCCGGAATTTTTACCCGGCCTTAAGCCCTGACACGTATGATTAACAATGCCCGTAAACGAATGGTTACCGTCGGCAAAAAACTTTAGGGTTTTGTTTCCTATAGTGCGGGGAAAGCCGGTGGATACGGGCAGCGCTTGGGCCTTTTCAAGTGGTTTGGACGATATGTGCGGGTGTGCGTTTCCGGGAGTACCGAATCATGAAGTCACGTGAAAACCTCGTTCGGCTGAAACAGTTTCAGGTGAATGAGAAGCGTCGTCAGATGCTGCAACTCGACATGATGATCGCCGAGTTCGAGCGCATGGCCGTCGAACTGGAGCTTCAGATCACCGCCGAGGAAAAGAAAGCCGGCATCACAGATATCAATCATTTCGCCTATCCGACCTTCGCCAAGGCCGCGCGCCTGCGCCGCGACAATCTCAGGAACTCGCAAGGCGACCTCGCCCAGCAGCGAAGCGCCGCCGAATCATTACTCGGCGAAGCTGAAGCGGAGCTTTCCAAGGCTGAGATGCTGGAATCGCGCGATACCAAGATTCGCGAAGCCGAAACCGGTGGCCGCAGCGCCATGATCGGCTGAACCAGCCGACATCGGCGCTATTTGGCGCGCGCACAAGCGCACACCCTGTCGGGCAACAGCCTGAATTCCGGCGCCGGCGGCCGCCACGAAAGCGCGGGTGGCACGTAAGACCTAGGCAGCCCAGTCCACCTCGTTTCCGGCGATCGCCCTTGCGCGGGCATCCTTGATATCGGGCGCATGCTGCTCCGCCCATGATCTGATCTGGGTAAGCAGTCCCGCCAGGTTGAGGCCAAGCTCGGTCAGTTCATATTCGACGCGCGGCGGAATGACCGGATAGACCTCTCGCCGCACCAGGCCATCACGCTCCAGCACACGCAAGGTCTGGGTCAGCATCTTGGGCGTGATGCCTTCGAGCTTGCGGGCAAGCGCGCCATTGCGCTGCCGGCCGTTGCGCAGCGCGCAGACCACCAGGTAGACCCATTTGCTGGCCAGCATCTCCAAAACGGTATGCGACGGACATGTCCGCCGGAACGCATCGTAGCCGAGGGGGGAGTCGCAATCACTATCCATGAGGTGCCTATATATCAAAAAGGTACATACTGGACAATAGGCCCTTACTCTCCAAATGATAGCGGCGCTAATCAAGCAGGAGAAATTTCATGCGTGCCGTAACCCAGAATTCCGTTGGCGGGCCCGACGTTCTTGTCATCGCCGAATTGCCCGATCCCACACCGAGGGCCGGCGAGGTGCTGGTCCGCGTCAAGGCGGCCGGCATCAATCCGGTCGATGGCGCGGTGCGCGCGGGCAACTATCCGCTGCTCGGCGAGCCACCCTTCATACTTGGCTGGGATATTTCGGGGACGGTCGAGGCACTGGGCGCCGGCGTCACCAGCTTCAAGGTCGGCGACGAAGTGTTTGGCATGCCGCGCTTCCCCAAGCAGGCCGCGGCCTACGCCGAACTGGCGGCCGTGCCGGCCGATGAGATCGCGCTGAAGCCGACGCAGGCGGACCACATCCAGGCCGGCGCATTGCCGCTGGCCGGTCTCACCGCCTGGCAAGGTCTTGTCCGCCATGGCGGACTGAAATCAGGCCAGCGCGTGCTGGTGCACGCCGGAGCTGGCGGCGTTGGCCATCTGGCCGTGCAGATCCCCAAGGCGCGTGGTGCTTACGTCGTCGCCACGGCCAGCCCGGGCAAGCTCGACTTCGTGCACAAGCTCGGCGCCGATGAGGTGATCGACTACACCAAGGGTGATTTCACCAGCCAGATCAGGGACATCGACCTGGTGCTGGAGCCGGTGGGCGGCGACCATGCCGATCGCTCGCTGAAGGTGCTGAAGCCCGGCGGCGTGCTGGTATCATTGCTCGACGTCAGTGACGCCACCCGCCCCGACGCCAGTTCGCGCGATATCAGGGTCGAGCGCATGTCGGTCGTGCCCGACCGCGAGGGCCTGCTTGAGCTCGCCGGGTTGATCGACGCGCAAAAGCTTGCGGTCCACGTGGCCAGGACTTTTCCGCTCGGCCAGGCGGGAGCCGCCCACGCCTTTCTCGCCACCAAGCCGATCGGCAAGGTAGCGCTGACGGTCTGAGCGGCGACGCCGAAAGCAAAAGGGCGCGGCATGCCGCGCCCTTCTATCGTGCTGAGACCGGCCTAGTGCCGGTATTGTTGGATGCGCGTGGTGCGCAGCCCGGCAAGGCCGTATTCGTCGATCGACGCTTGCCAGGACAGGAATTCCTCCGTGGTCAGCTTGTAGCGCTGGCATGCCTCTTCAAGGCTCAAAAGTCCGCCGCGCACCGCTGCAACCACTTCCGCCTTGCGCCGGATAACCCAGCGACGCGTGTTCGTCGGCGGCAGATCGGCAATCGTAAGAGGGCTGCCGTCAGGCCCGATAACGTATTTGACTCTAGGTCTAACCAGATCGGTCATCGTACTCTCTACAAAAAACTCAAAGACCCAATCCCCGCCACGTTACCGCCACAGCTTTAAAAATTGCCTAAGCAGACCCTAATGACTAGGTAAGGATCGTGAACGCCGCGTTAGTCTTTTAGCGGGCATTTGAAATATCCGGCTGGAAACCCTGTTTTAGCCGGAAGGAATGTACCCACTCACAGCGTTCGCCATACGCCGCGGGTCGTCCTGCAAGCTGGCGCCGCATGAAAGCTTGACCTATATTCTCGACATTGGCATTTGAGCTGCCGCAGAATGAAAGCACCATGAACAGTCTCGACCTTCCCAGACGTCCCGAAGAGACCCGCATTGTCGTCGCCATGTCGGGCGGCGTCGATTCATCCGTGGTTGCCGGCCTGTTGAAGCGCGAGGGCTATGATGTCGTCGGCGTCACCTTGCAGCTCTATGATCATGGCGCGGCAACGCATCGGGCCGGATCATGCTGCGCCGGCCAGGACATCGACGATGCCCGCCGCGTCTCCGAGACGCTGGGTATTCCGCATTATGTGCTCGATTATGAGGAGCGGTTCCGCAAGGCGGTCATCGATCCCTTCGCCGAGAGCTATGTCGCCGGCGAAACACCCATTCCTTGCGTTTCCTGCAACCAGACGGTCAAATTCGCCGATCTTCTGGCCACGGCCAAGGATCTCGGCGCCGACGCGCTGGCCACCGGCCACTACATCCGCTCCGGGGCCAATGGCGCCCACCGCGCCCTCTACCGGCCGGTCGACGCCGACCGCGACCAGAGCTATTTCCTGTTCGCCACCACGCAGGCGCAGATCGATTATCTGCGCTTTCCGCTCGGCGGCCTGTCGAAGCCGCAGGTTCGCGCCATCGCCGAGGAGATGGGGCTGACGGTCGCCGCCAAACAGGACAGCCAGGACATCTGCTTCGTGCCGCAGGGCAAATATTCCGACATCATAGCCAAGCTGAAGCCGGCTGCCGCCAACCCGGGCGACATTGTCCATATCGACGGCCGCGTGCTCGGCCGCCACGAGGGCATTCTGCGCTACACGATCGGCCAGCGCCGTGGCATCGGCATCGCGTCCGGCGAGCCGCTCTATGTCGTCCATCTGGACGCCGAGCGCGCCCGTGTCGTGGTCGGCCCGCGCGAAGCGCTGGAGACGCACAAGATCTATCTGCGCAACATGAACTGGTTGGGAGACGCCGCGCTCGCCGATGTGCCCGCCGGCGGCATCGAGCTGTTCGCCAAGGTGCGCTCGACCAGGCCGCCACGGCCGGCCATGCTGCGCCACGAGGCAGGCGTGACCTCGGTCGAGCTGGCCGATGGCGAATCGGGCATCGCGCCCGGACAGGCCTGCGTGCTCTATTCCGACGACGGCAACGAGGCCCGCGTCTTCGGCGGCGGCTTCATCGTGCGCTCAGAGCGCGGCGCCGAAGCCGAAGCGATGCTGAGCCGGCTCGCCGAAAAGCCGGCACAAATTCCCGCCGAGTAGCTCTCCCTGCCCGTCGCACCAGAGGTACGACGCGGCCCTCCCTCAGGATGTGGATTTGGTGTGGGTGACGGTGCCGGCCGTCAGGATGCGCAGCACCCTGATCGCCTCCTCGCCGCTGGTGCGTGGTTCGGCGCGCGTCCCGATGCACTGGATGAAATGCTCCAGTTCGCGCGTCAGCGGCATGCCCTGGGCAACCGCGACATAGGACGGCTCGTTGGTGGTGAACGCCCACTGGCCGCTGTCCTGCCACACCGCGTGGCGGTAGACGGCGAGCTTGCGCTCCCATGGCTCGACATCGTCGAACACCGCCATCGCCTTGGTGCCGACCACGGTCAGCCGCCGCTCGCGATAGGGGTTGAGCCGCGACGTGAAAAGATGGCTGCGCAGGCCGTTGGGAAAGCGCATATGCAGATGCGCGAAATCGCTGAGATTGTCGAGGAGTGCCGCCCCCTCGCCGCGCACCTCGATCGGCTCGGTGCCGGTGATGGCCAGGATCATCGACAGATCGTGCGGCGCGAGGTCCCATAGCGCATCGTTCTCGGTATGGAACTTGCCGAGCCCCAGCCGGTGCGAATGGATGTAGCGGACCTCGCCGAGCTCGCCCTTGTCGATCAGGCCTTTGAGCGTCTCGAAGGCGGGATGGAAGCGCAGGACATGGCCAACCATGTAGACGCGGCCATTGTCCTTGGCCGCCCGCACCGCGCGCTCGGCATCCGGCACCGTCAGCGCGATCGGCTTTTCCACCAGCACGTCCTTGCCGTTCTCGACGGCGCGCACGGCAAGATCGGCATGGAACTGCGGCGGCAAGGCCATGATGATGGCGTCGATGTCATCGCGGACGAACAGCTGGTCCGGCGCGATCGCCAGGCAGTCCTGTTCGCTGGCGAAACCTTCGGCGCGGGCACGATTGGTGTCGGAAACCGCGTGCAACGCGCCGAGCGCCTTGAGGGTGCGGATGTGGTTGGAGCCCCAGTATCCGCAACCGAGGACTGCAATGCGCGGCTTCATCTGTTTCAAACTCTAAAAACTCGTGGCCGAGACATAGCGACGTGCCCCGTCGAACTCAACCCCGGCGGCTGCAAGCAGGTGTT
This sequence comes from Mesorhizobium sp. B2-5-4, assembly GCF_006441095.1. Classification (NCBI taxonomy): domain Bacteria; kingdom Pseudomonadati; phylum Pseudomonadota; class Alphaproteobacteria; order Hyphomicrobiales; family Phyllobacteriaceae; genus Mesorhizobium; species Mesorhizobium sp. B2-5-4. The sequence goes on from NZ_VFUR01000008.1 coordinate 86,178, forward strand.
CGCGCGGCAAAGCTTTTCTCCATGGAGAATATGCGCCGATATCGAATGCATCGAAGCTTGACAGGCTCGCCCTCCCAACCTTATATCCGCGCGACCTTGGCGAACGCCTCGAAATGCCTTTCGATTTAAGGCGGATTTCGGGCTTGTCGCCGCCCTGGCGGGGTAGCTCAGTTGGTTAGAGCACGGGAATCATAATCCTGGGGTCGGGGGTTCAAGTCCCTCTCCCGCTACCAACCTACTTATAAGCTATTGAAATCACAATAAAAACATGAGCATTTGGTAGCGCCCTGTCCGAAAAATCTTCAATGATTTCAGGGCCGAGCCTTGCTACCTTGTGGTGCCAACGAACGTCGCAAATGCGCCCGAAGCGGTCTTTGCAGAGCAGATGTTCTGATGTCGCCTTTGGGGCCGAAGGCGGAACGTCGACCCTCGGGATAATTGGGCAAAAAGCGGACCTTGCATTCGGCGGCCGGAAGCCGGGTGTTGATTGAGACACTCGGCCTAATCTAAGCCCAAGAGGATCTCGGCAAACCGGCTCATCATGAACCGGTCAGTGATATCACTTCAGCAGTGCCACCGTTCTGTCGACGGCGCTGGGGAAGCCGTTCAGCGAGAGCGCAAGGTTGGTCTCCTTGCCGCCGTCCGCGACCACCTTGACATTGAGGCTTTTGCCCTCGCGCAGGGTTGCCAACGTCTCGGCATCAAAAGCCAAATCCACGATGCAGCCGCCCGGAAGGCAGGTGCGGAAGCGGAGCGGCGGCAGCACGAGACCGTCATCGATCTGCAGCGTCACGCCCTTTTCCAGCGCCAGGCCGAACGGCAGCACCAGCGTTCCCTGAACCGTCTCGCCTGCCGGGCGCAGTTCCATCGCCAGAACGCGTTGGCGCGACTGACTATCCGTCTGCTCCTGCGACAGAGCGCAGACCTTGACGCCGGCGTTGTTCTGGGTGGCGAGATTGCAGGAGACGGTCCAGTCCCCATGCCCTTCCCGCAACGAGGTCGCCCCGCCGGGGAGACCGGAGGCGTCTTGCGCGAATGCGGCAGCAAAGGAAAGCAGGCTTGCGGCGATCAGCGTGGCATATCCAACTCGTCTGTTTCGTTTCATCTTGTTTCCATCTTTCAAAAATTCGGTCCGCCCAGGATGCGAACGGCAGAGAATGCGCACATCTGGGCGCATTCTGACCAGGCTGTGCCCGACGCCTCGTCGGCGCTGCTACCAGTGCACGCTGAAGCCGAGCTTGCCGCTGAGGACATTGCTGTCTCCGAAACTTGCCAGGCTCGTCTTGGCCAGCGCTTCGCCATAGACCGAGTACTTGCCGTCGCCAAAGTCGAGCGAGCCGCCGAGGCCGAGACCACCCCAGAACTTCTGGTTCTGGCTGACCAGCTTCACGCCCGAGACATCGGCATCGGTTCCGTCGAGGAAGTCGTAGTAGAGATTGGCGATGCCGTAGACATGCGCCCGGCTCACCTGGCCGGCGCTGTCGGCCCACTGGTCCTCATAGTCGGCCGAGACTCCGAGGCGGCCGATCAGGCTGTCGCCGCTGCCGGGCGACACGACGGTGCCGAACGGATCGGTGAACTTGTCGAAGTCGACGGCCGAGTAGGAAAGCTGCGCCTGCGGGGTCAGCGACCAGTTGCCGCGCAGCGCGATCTTCTGACCGCTCTCGATGCTGAGCGCATAGCCGAAGCCCTTATTGCCATCGGCAAGCTTGCCCAGCACGGCCGAGTTGATGTCGCTGTCATACCAGGTCGCCTGGGCCTGGGTGTCGACGTAGAAGCCGCTGTTGCCGAACCAGGTCAGCGTGCCGCCAACACCATAGCCGGTGGCCGAGATCGAGCCGGTGCCGAAGAGCGACGAGACGTCCGACGACACTGTGCCGTAGTGGACCGTGATGCCGCCCAACAGGATGCCGGCCTCGCTTTCATGCAGCAGGCCGTCGACGCCGGCGTTGAGCTTCCACGTCGTCACGTCGTAATCGGTGCCGGTGGTCGAAGTCTTGGGCTCGAACTTGCCGTGCGCGGCATCGATGCGGGCCCAGATGGCGTTGCCGTCGTCCGGACCCTGGCCCGGCACGTCCGCGCCCTGCGGGGTTGCGCCCTCGCCCCATGTCCGGTTGCCGGTGCGCTGCTGCAGCGTACCCAGTTCGTTGAAGCTCTGCAGCACGCCGGCATAGGCCTCGTAGAGCGGCGTGCTTGGCGCATAGAGCGGTCCGGTCTGGTTGATCAAGGTCGAGCGCAGATACCAGTCGCCGTCGGTCGGAGTGCTCACGCCGTTCTTGTAGAGCCGGTAGGCATAGGCGCCGCCGACGACAGCCTGGTCGCCCTGGAAGACATAGTTGCCGGCAAGCGTGAAGGTGCCGACCGAGCTGCTGGCGACGTCGACGATCTTGATGCCTTCGCTGGTCTGCGCGCCCGCGCCGCCAACATTGGTGACCGCAAGGATGCCGGAGCCGGAGGTGTTGCCATGCACGACCAGCTTGTCGGTCGCAGACGCATCGCCGCCGAGCGCGGCATTGATGAGGACCTTGCCGCCATTGCCGACATAGTCCCCGCTCACCGTGAGCACCTTACCGGGTGCCGCAGCACCAAGCCGAACCGCGCCGCTATTGCTGAGCGAGGCGACAGTCTGGTCGAAGCCGGCAAGGTCAAGCGTGCCGCCCGACTGCACCGTGAATGCTGACGTCGCGTTGAAGGCGCCGGCCTTGCCCGCCGCCAGGGTTCCGTCCTGCACGGTCGTCGCCCCGACATAGGTGCTGTTGCCGGCAAGGATCAGATTGCCGTAGTCGACCTTGGTCAGCCCGGAGTTGCCAACAAGGTCAGACGCGATGGTCGCCTTGTAGCTGGCGCTGCCGCTGGTGCCGTCGCCGACATTGATGATCGCCGGTCCGCCGGTCAGGGTGATGGCGTCGCCCTGGATGCGGTAGCGGTCGGCGGCGAACTGCATGCCGTTGACGGTGACCGGCCCGTTGCCGTTGTCGACGGCCACGGTTCCGGGCGTGCCCTGGAATACGGCGAACTGGCCGTTGCTCCACGGCGCGTTGACCTCGCCGCCGGGGGTCGTCCAGTTGTCGCCTGTGCCGGCGACCTGCCAGGTGCCGTTGCCGCCGTTGACCACGCTGTTGTTCTTGGGGCCGGCATCGCCGTCCCAGAAGGTCAGCAGCTGCCCGGCCGTGTTGATGAGGTTGACCTGGTTGGCGATCGATGTCTGGACCGAGTAGTCGGGCGACGTCAGGGCGAGCCCATTGTCTGTCAGCGAGCCGTTGTAGTTGAACACGCGATAGACGCCTGGGCCGAAGCTGCCGCCGGCAGTCGGCGTGATGTTGAGGGTGCCGTCGAGCGTCAGATTGCCGACATTGACGACGTCGTTCAGCGCGCCGCCGGGCGCGTTCGCCTGCCCGAAATTATACGCAAGACTGGTGCCGCCGCTGAGTATAAGGTTGCCGTTGATCGTCAGCGCGCCGGCGGCGTTGCCGCTGCCGCCGGGGCTGAGCGTGCTGCCATCCGCCATGGTGACATCGCCGCCAATGATGCCGGTGCCGCCGAGCGTCGCCCCGCCTGCCACCGAGGTCAGGCCAGTGGCGCCGGACTGGTTGCCGTTGACGAGCAAGGTGCCGCTGTTGACGTTGGTCGGCCCGCCATAGGTGTTGGCGGCGGTCAGGATCGTGGTGCCCGCGCCGATCTGGTTCAGGCCGCCCGCACCGGAGATGACGCCGCCGAAGGTGATGGCGTTCGAACGATCGAAGGCCAGCGTGCCATTATCGACGACATTGCCGGCGAGGCTGCCGAGAGCGCCGCCATTGCCGACCTGCAGAATGCCTGCCGCAATGGTCGTGCCGCCCGTGTGCGTGGCATCGCTTGCCAGCACCAGCGTGCCGGTGCCGTCCTTGGTCAGCGCGCCGGCGCCGGCGATGCCGCCGGTCAATGTCGTCGTCGTGGCTGCATCGGTCAGGAAGGTGCCGGCGCCGGCGAGCGTGACCGCGCGGCCGGTCGTGATGTCGGCGGTGGTGTTGAGCGTGCCGCCGTTGAAGGACAAGCCGCCCGCCGCGTCGCCGAGATTGGCGTCCGACGCGATCTGCAGCGTGCCGCCGTTGATCGCGGTGCCGCCGGTGTAGCTGTTGGTGCCGGACAGCACCAGCGTGCCGAGGTCATCCTTGACCAGCTGGGTGTTGCCGGTGAGGTTGGAGGCAATGGTCGCCACATACGTGGCGCTGGCCGCGGTGCCATCGCCCACGCGGATGGTCGACTGCGGTCCGACCAAGGTGATGTCGCCGCCCTGGACCAGATAGCCGTCGGTGGCGAACTGCATGCCTGCAGCGCTGACCTGTCCCGGCAAATTGTCGACGGTGACGGTGCCGGCCGTGCCGGCGAAGATGGCGAAGGCGCCATCTGCATAAGGCGCGTTGATCGCACCTGTGCCTTCCGTCCAGTTGTCGTTGCCGTTCGAGTTCTGCCAGATGCCATTGCCGCCGTTGATGGCGCTGTTGTTCTTCGGACCGGCGTCGCCGTCCCAGAAGTTGAGCAGCAGGCCGGCGGTGTTGACCAGATTGACCTGGCTGGCGATCGAAGTTTGGACAAAGAAGTCCGGCGACGGGATCGTGCCGACGTCGAGGCCGTTGTCGGTCAGCGTGCCGCCATAGCTGATCACCCGGTAGATGCCGGGGCTGAAGGTGCCGCCGGGCGCGACGGCAACATTGATCGTGCCGTCGAGCGTCAGGTTGCCTGCGACCGCCGTCAGGTCGTTGAACGCGCCACCGGCGACATTGGCTTGGCCGAAATCGTAATTGAGGCTCGATCCGCCACTCAGCCCAAGCGCGCCGTTGATGGTGAGCGTGCCGGTCGCACCGGCAACGCCGGGGTTCATCGACCCACCATCGGCCACGCTGACGTCGCCGCCGATCGTGCCGGTGCCGCCGAGCGTGCCGCCGACACTGACCGAGGTCGGGCCGACGGCCGCCGACTGGTCGCCGTTGACGAAGAGCGTGCCGCCATCGACGACCGTCGGGCCCGCATAGCTGTTGTTGGCGGTGAGCGTCGTCGAGCCGCTGCCGAACTGCCTGATGCCGCCGCTGCCGCTGATGGTGCCGCCGAAAGTGATATCGTCCGATCGGTCGAAGGCCAGGGTGGCGTTATCGACGACGTCGCCAAGGATCGAGCCCGAGGCGGCGCCATTGCCGAGCTGCAGCGTGCCGGCGGAGATCGTCGTGCCACCGCTGTAGGTGCTGGCGGCGGTCAGGATCGTGGTGCCGGTGCCGATCTGGTTCAGGTTACCCGTGCCGGAGATCACGCCGCCGAACAACAAGCTATCGGAGCGGTCGAAGGCCAGCGTGCCGTTGTTGGTGATATTGCCGGCGAGGCTGCCGGAGGTGCCGCCATTGCCGACCTGCAGCGTGCCCGCGGCAATGGTCGTGCCGCCGCTATGGGTGGCATCGCTCGCCAGCACCAGTGTGCCGACGCCCTCCTTGGTCAGCGCACCCGCGCCGGTAATGCCGCCGGTCAATGTGGTGGTGGTGCCGCCATCGGTCAGGAAGGTGCCGGCGCCGGCGAGCGCGACCGCACGCGCGCTGGTGATATCGGCGGTGGTGTGGAGCGTGCCGCCGCCGAAGGTCAGGCCGCCCGCCGCATTGCCGAGATTGGCGTCCGACGCGATCTGCAGCGTGCCGCTGTTGATCGCCGTGCCGCCGCTGTAGCTGTTGGTGCCGGACAGCACCAGCGTGCCGAGATCGCTCTTCACCAACTGGCTGGCGCCGATGAGGTTGGCGGCGATGGTGGTTGTAAAGCCGGCGCTGGCCGCACTGCCGTCGCCGACGCGGATGATGCTCGAGCCGCTCACCAGCTCGATATCTGCGCCCTGGACCAGATAGCCATCGCTGGCGAACTGCATGCCCGTCGCCTGCACCTGGCCGTTGGTGTTGTCGACAGTGACGGTTCCCGCCGCACCCTGGAAAATGGCGAAGCTGGCGTTGGCGAAGGGCGCGGCGAAGGTGCCGCTGGCATCGGTCCAGTTCTGGTCGCCGGCGGCCCGCCAGGTGCCGTTGCCGCCGTTGACGATGCTGTTGGAGTGCGGACCGGCGTCGCCGTCCCAGTAGCTGAGCTGCAGCCCCGCCGAATTGACGAGGTTGACTTGGTTGGCGACCGAGGTCTGCACGAAATAGTCGGGCGACGTGACATCGAGCCCGTTGTCGGTTAGCGAGCCGCCATAGTTGAAGACGCGATAGACGCCGGGGCCGAAGATCCCGCCCGTCGTCTGCGTGACATTGAGCGTGCCGTCGAGCGTCAGGTTGCCGCCGATGTTGACGAGATCGTTCAGCGGCCCGCCCGGCACGTTCGCCTGGCCGAAATTGAAATTGACGGCCGAGGTGTTGTTGAGGGTCAGCCCGCCATTGATGGTGAGCGTGCCTGGTGCGTTGCCGGCCTCGCCGGGGCTGAGCGTGCCGCCGTTCGCAATCGTGACGTTGCCGCCGACGGTGCCGGTGCCGCCGAGTGTCGCGTTCGAGCCGACGGTGGTGGTTCCGGTCGCACCGGACTGATCGCCGTCGACAAGCAGCGTGCCGGCAGTGACGAGGGTGCTTCCGGTGTAGCTGTTGCTGCCGGTCAGGACCCACGTGCCGAGACCCGACTTGACTAGGGTTGTCGGACCGCCGGTGTCGCCAAGAACGGAAGACAGCGCATTTGCGCCTGTGTTGCTACCGGTCAGGGTCAGGGTACGTGCGCCCGCGCCGCTGAGAGCGACTGAACCGGTGTCGCTGAAGGTCAAGGCTCCGCTGCCGGACGCGTCGATGGCGCCGCCATTCGTCGTCAGGGTGAATTGACGGTTCGTGCTCACGCCGCTCCCCGTATATTGCAGCATGCCGCCGTCCAGAATCAGATTGGCGGCGGCGCTGGCGGAGGCTCCGATGCCGCTGGCAGCGCCGCCGTTGGCAAGCAGCGGGGTGCTCAGAACACCGCGGGAGATTCTGGTCGCGCCGACATAAGTGCTGGCGCCGGACAGGATTTGGGTGCCGGTGCCCACCTTGGTGACACCGACCACGTTGGTCTTGCCGCTGCCGCGGATGATGCGGCCGCTGAACAGTCCGTCGGCGTTGGTATTTCCCAGTATGATGGTCGAGCCAAAATTGCCGCTGGGCTGGCGATTAGCGACAATGATGCCGCTTCCGGACAGCGCGCCCAAATTGAAGGCGCTCGTGAGAAATCCCGAACCTATGCCCTGATCGGCCAATTCGATGGTGCCATTGAGCACGACATTCGTATTGATCAGGGCATTGCTGGTGGCTGGTCCCCCAAGGGCCAGACCGCTGCCGGCGCCGGCGGCGCCATTCGCGATGCCGTTGATGACCAGCGTGCCGCTGAAGGTGCTGTTGTTGTTGCGCAGTGCCACGGAGTTGCCCGCATTGGCCGCGTTGATGGTGACCGTCCCGCTGCCCTTCAAGCCGCCGTCCAGGTAAAGCCCCCGGCCCGTGCCGGGAGTATTGACGTTGATCGACGTGTTGCCGGTGGTGGTCACGGCTCCGCTCAACACGACGGTGCCCGATGGATTGATGTTTTCCAACATCGCGCCATCGTTGAGGGTGACGGGGGCGACGGCTGTTACGGATGTGGTGCCGGTGAAAGTCAGTGTAGCAGCGGAATTGACCGTGGTCGCGGAAACAAAGCCGGTTACGTTGCTCAGAACTAACTTTCCGGCATCAACGATGGTCGCCCCCGTGTAAGTCTGGGTGCCGGAAAAAGTGAGCGTCCCCACCCCCGATTTCACCAAGGTGGCGGAGCCGGAGATCGCCGAACTGATCGCCGCCGACACCCCGGCATCCGTCGTGATCGTGGGCGTGGCCCCGCTTAGGGCCAGCGTACCGCCGGTGACCGTATAGCCGGTGGTGTTGAAGGTCGCGCCTGCCGTCGAAACCGTACCACTCACGGTCACGGTGCCTGCGGTCCCGCCAAATATGGCGGTGTCTCCACCCGCCCACGGCACCGCAGTCGAGCCATCGAACCAATTGCTGGTGCTGGTGTCCCAAGTGCCAGAGCCGCCGGCGCCGGTCGGGCCGAAACTCAGGGTCTGCGCGCCTGCCGATGTAAGTGCCGTGGCCGATAGAAGCAACGTCAGGGCCGACGCTTTTGTCGTGGCGGTCGCCAATTGGGGCAAATGTGGCGCAAAGCTTGCCACGTGACCCTTCCGTTTGGTCATCCGGCCCCCGCGCATCGGCCATGAGCCAAAGGCCCGAGACCCGGCTTCAGCCAAGCGCGTCCCGCGCTCTAGGGTTTCAGCTGAATTGTCCTGGGTTCCGCTCATTCTTTCCCCTTGGCGCCAGCCTGACGGGTCTCCCGACCACCGGTCGCGATCTGGCGCGCGCATGCAATTTCAATTCGGAAATGGACGGGTGTGCTAGACAGCGGCGCCTTGTCCGCGCGGCTGCCGTTCGGCGATCCTCGGTGTGAGGCAAGGTCCCCCATTCTCCGCGGCACCTTCGGCTCAAGCACAAGTGCGATGATCGCGCCCACCAATGCGCTGGTAACATGAAACCCCTCAAGCTTTCAATCGCCTCAAGAAGCCATGATTCCCACATTTAGTATTTCAGGAAAATGCGGCGCCGTTACAAAAACAACGAGGAAGACCTAAGCGGTAGTTAATCCCTTCATTGCATTAGCGACAACTTGTATAATAGGCACGAAAGCAGCCTCGGAATGCGCTCGGTGACTTCACGCTGTCAGGCACGCACATTGAGTGGCTTTGGCTCGAGAAGCCGCACTGATGAGCAACCCCGCGATCGTCAAGGCGATGTCGGCGAGCAACGTCTCGGCTAAGTTCAGCCGATCGCCGGTGTCGCCTCCACCCATCGATGGGAGAACATCCGCGTTTTGTCCGTCGGCACGGAGACCAAGGTCTTGGACTCGACCAAGGCGCCCGAAATGCAGGGCTCCTGCGCTGGGTCTGCAGGGGACTGCGCAAGGCGCCGATGATTTTTCATGCAGCGGCGAAGGCACAGCCTCACAACGCCCTTGGATAGGCCTACAAGCAGGACGTCGTCCGGATCGATCCTCCGGAATCGGAGAACCCCACCGGCTCGAGGAAGTCGAGCGCGCGGTGACGGATCTGCTCCGGCTGGCGCGTTCGCATGCCGAGGCGACCGGGCACTACATCAATCAGATATTCCTTGGAGACACGGCGGACTGCTTCGTGAGTTGCCCTGTCATTGTGTCCGAATCAACCGCTGCATTGACGGCTGCTTTTTGGGATAACCAACTGCTCGTTGGAACGGCTGACATGAGGCGCGAAGCCGCCGTTCGCGTCGGGGACAACGTACGTCGACTTCGGGTCAGACTTTCCGCTCCCCGCCCAATCTTTGCCGCACCGCCACACGTCCATCACGCTCAACACCGTAGAAAATATCGCAGGGTTTCAGAGTGGGGGGGAAAGGCGTTAGCGCTCTCCCGCTACCAAAATCCATTCAACTATTGCCACGTGCGATAAAGCGGCGCCAGCCGCCGAATGAGGAGATGTCGGAGGCACCGTCCAAGCCCGCGCCTTCGACCAGAAAACCCTTGGCGGGGGTGCCGTCGTCGAGTTCGACCGTGCCGATGCCGAGCGGAGCCGGAATAGCGGCGACGAAACGGCCGAAAGCCTCAGGCCCAAGCCGCCAGACCTCGACGTCGATCCGCATGCCGCCATCGGCAACGCGGATCAGACCGGGCTTGGGCACGGACTGGCCGACCAATGCATAGAGCTTGTAAGCGGCGGCGGTCCTGGTCGCGCGCAGGAAGTGCGCGCCGAGCTGGTTGAGCTGGCCGTTGAGCGGCATGCCCGACAGATGCGCGCCGACCACCACCAGGTCGATCATGCCGTCGCATGGCGGCACGGCGGCCGGCCGCGGGCCGGGCTGCGGCCAACCCGTTGCGCCGAGCGGCAGGCCGCTCTGCGCATGCAGGTCGCGGGCGAGCATCGCCGTCAGCGCATCGCGGCCGGCCGGCGCCAAGAACGTGACGCTCATCGGCAGGCCGTCGCCGCGTTTGCCTGTCGGCACGGCGACGCCGCACATATCGAGCAAGTTGACGAAGTTGGTGTAGGTGCCAAGCCGGCTGTTGGTGGCGACCGGATCGGCAAGCACCGCGGCTGTGGTGTAATGCGTAGGCGCGGTCGGCACGCAGAATAGGTCGACCGAGGCGACGACCGGGGCGAGCTTCGCCTTGTAGGCCTGCAAGGCATAGAGGCCGCGAAAGGCGTCGGCCGCCGAAAGGCTTCTGGCGCCGCCGATGATCTTGCGCGTCACCGGATGCATGGCGGCCTCGTTGGCGTCCATGAAGTCGCTGATCGCCGCGTAGCGCTCGGCGACGCAGGCGCCCTCGTAGAGAAGATTGGCGGTGGCGTAGAAATCGCTGAACGGAATTTCGACCAGCCGGCAGCCAAGCGTTTCCAGAAGACCAAGTGCTGCCTCGAAGCCGGCCTGCATCGGGGCGTCGCCGAAGAACTTCAGGAGCACCTCGCCTCGATGTTCGAGAGCATGGCCGAGCTGGAAGGCATATGCGCGCGCTTCTGCGCCGAGCGCATGGCCGGCAGCGAGCGCCGCGCGCTCGAGACCGAGCATCAGGCCTCGGCGCGGCTGGTACGGCTGGGTGCCGAGGAAGACTATGAGTACTTCAACACCGAGTTCCACAGCCGGCTCTATCGCGGTGCCCACAGCACGCACATCTACGAATTGACCGCGATGACGCGCAGCCGGCTGGCCCCCTTTCGCCGGGCCCAGTTCAGGCTGGCCGGACGCCTGGCGAAATCCTGGCAGGAGCACGACGCCATCGTCACCGCGATCCTGCGTGGCGATGGCCCAGCTGCGGGCAAGGCCGCCATGGAACACGTGTCCATCGTCAGTGAAGCGAGCGCCGTGTTTGTCGTTGACGACCAGGCGCGAGCCGCGCCGCTACACCCTTAGAGGCATATCGAGAAGAAATGGTTCCACCCGGCCGCACTGCGCCCATTGGCCTGGTCGCAGCCAGGGCCGGGATCCGCTTTCAGGGTCGATTGATTGCGCGGCCGCCGTCGCGATCGACGTCCTTGGGTGCGTATTCGCCTGCATTGACGTCGAAGCCGGTCCAGCCATCCGCCTCGTACATCCTACGGCGTTCAGCCAGGTCGACCGATCGAGACTGACCCAAAATCTCCTCGGCATTCGGCACGAGTTCGTCGTCCACCTTGGCCGTCACCAAGGTGCCGCCGCGGCGTACACCTTCCGCATAGATGTGCGCATCGCGCTCGGGCACGCCCGACTCTGTCAGACCGCCGATAATGCCGCCGGCCGCTCCACCAGCCACGGCGCCGGCAACCGCCCCCGCGGCGGTGGCGGCGAGCCATCCGGCGGCGACCACCGGGCCGACACCCGGGATGGCCATGACGCCCAGCCCCGTGAGCAGGCCCCCGGCACCGCCGATCACAGCTCCGATTCCCGCGCCGCTGCCAGCGTCTTCGGCGGCCTCGGAACGGTTTGCCTCATACCAGTCATCCGAGTTGTTGGCGACGATGCTGATATTGGAATGTGGGACGCCCGTCGCCTCGAGCTCGCCGACCGCATCGGCCGCGTCGTCATAATTGTCGAACAGTCCGGTTACCGTCTTCATGTGATTTCTCCTGATCCATGCTCACTTGCTCGAGGCAACGACGTTGCCCTGGTAGTCGACCCCTACGTTGAGGTTTTCGCCTCCTTTGGCCGCCTGGCCGCGCCAGATGCCCTGGTCGTCCTTGGTAAGCTTCGATACGTTCGAATATCCCGCATTCTCGATCCGGCTCTTGGCCTGGGCTTCGGTGAAGCTGTTTGCGCCGGGGACGAGAGCGGCGGCGTTGGGAATATTGTCGGTCTTCACCGCCGGCGTTGTCGCTCCCGTGATGGCGTCTTGCCTGGCGGCGATCTTCTCGATCGTCTGCTGGTGCATCTTCAACGTACCGACCGTTTGCTGGGCAAAAGTCTTGAGTGCGGCGTTGTCACCGCCGCTGGCATAATTTTCAAACAGCTTGACGGCGTCGTCATGCGCGTTGCGCTGCAGGTCGACGTAAGCCGGATCGATCGGCCCCTGCGCATTCTTGAGCTTGTCCAGATCGCCCTGGTGCTGGGCATCGAGCGCCGGCGGTACTTTCAGTTTCTGTTCGCCCGCGATCGCTTCCAGCTTGGCGTTGGCGGCGCCGTGGTCCCGGATCATCATCTGGGCAAAATCCTTGATGCGTTGGTCCTGAACCTTGTCCAGGGCAATCTGGCTCGAGTCGACCTCGAACTTGCCGCCGACGGCAGCCTTGTCGATGAAATCCTGAGCGCTGTCGGCAGCAAAGGCGGGCATTGCGAGAACAGTGCAAGCAACTGCGAAGGAGGCGAGAAGATGTCGTGTTTTCATCGGCTTTGTCCTTGTCGGTGAGCGAATTGCGTTGCGACCTAACAAGCCGGGATGCGCTTTGTTCCCCCATCGAGACGGCATGCCAGCGGACCATTCAGCGGCAAAATCCGTGAAGGAGCCGTCGGGCGTGGCTGCAAAAAAACGCCGTGAAAAACGAGTGATTCCAGGCATCGCTATTCTAACGCCAGGTACGCTGGAACAAATCGGCGGTCGCGGAGTTAGCGTGCGGTCTGCGCGGCTCGTCCTTGGGCAGGCTTTGTAAAGCAACGGAGCAGGTCTTGGAGGGGCAAGTGCGTGCGGGCCATTTCAGAAAGCCGATCATCATTCAACCTGGCCGCATTGACCGAGACAGGGTCGTGGTCTCTGTGTCCGATGCCGCTGAAGTGCTGCTGCGGGACTGGCCAGAGCCGAAATCCGAAATGCGTCTTGCCGCGCTCAGGGCGTGCCTTGCCGTGATGCGTGGCGAAAAGCCTCCAAAGGTCGCAAGACAGGCGTTCATCGTTGCGGCCAAGGACGCCAGGATTCTGCTCGAGCAAATATAGCCGTGTCAAAACCACCGCTGACGATTTGGCAGAGTTTGGTTCGAAAGAGAGAGGTCATGGCCAAGATGTCAAATCCTACCCCTGCCTCTGCCAGAGGCGAGATTGAGGCGGGAGCGACGCAGGACAAAACGCCAGGCTTCGATCCCGCCATTGTCCCGCTGGAGACCGACGCCGAGGCGGCCGACACACAAAATCCGGTCGCTGGAGCAGAGCCGCCACGTTCCCGGCCAAAATTCGAGAACGACGCCAGCTTCGCCAATGCGATGCGGCCGATCGAAAGCGAACCGGAACTGCGGCCTCGCGGCAACTGGCCGCTGTTTGTCATTGCAGCTGTCGTTTTGATAGCCGCCGCGGTCTTTCTGGCCGCGAGCATGCTGCGCTGAAAATATTCACGCCGATGCGCCGCGGCGACCTATTCGCGACGATCGGGTGCGCTCTTCATGCCGGAGAGTTCGGTCATCGGGCACAGCAGCCGCGGGCGCGCCGGGTCGGAGATGTCGAGCTTGTCCCAAGGGATGCGGTACAGACCATCGCGGCGGCGCAGCCGGAACAGATCGAGCACCGCCACGCCTATGGCCGACGCAGAAAGACGCTCGAAAGCAGCGTGGATGCCGACGTGGAATTCGGTAACGACGAAATCGTCGCCATCCCGTTCAGCGCGGATTTCCTCGATGTAGCCGATGCTCTTGCCTCGCTGCGACAGCACGCGTCGCCCAGCCAGACGTTCGAGATTGACGATGGTCATTATCAAGCTCCCGGAATGCGCCCGATGATATGATCGCGCAACCAGTCCTGCCAGGCGAAGATCGACGTCTGACGCACATCGACATCGAACTCGATGTCGGTGCCGATATCCCTCACCTTGTGCCAGGCGATCCGATGCGGCTCGCCATGGCGCTTGCCACCCAGCTTTGCCGCGAGTCGCGCCACCCATCGCCCAGGTCCTGCGCCGAGGCGGCGCGCCAAAGTGATGGAGCCGAGTTCGATCGCAATGATCCTTGGCGGCTTGCCCTGCCGCAACTCCGCCACCAGCCCATCGATCTTGCCGATCTTGACCTGTTCGCGGTCAACCACCTGCTTGTCCAGGAGATCACGCAGCAATTTCATCATGTGCCTCCGAATATCTGCAGCGGGATCGTCACCACGGCCAGCACAAAGCCGAGCGCGATGATGAAGATGACCGCGGCGTTGGAGAGAATGCCGTTGCGATGCTCGCCGACGTAGCGTTTGTCGTTCAGCAGAAACAGGAATGGAACCACGGTCAGCGGCAGGCTGGCCGCCGTCAGCGCCATGGAAAAGATGGTGAGCCTCAGCGGATCGAGACCAAGCATGATGGGGATGGCGGCAAGAAACAACGATACCGTGTACACCGCGCTGAACCCTGGGTTGTCGCGCGGCTTGCGGTCCTCGCCCCACGTCCAGCCGAAGCCTTGAGCCACGAGGTAAGCCTGCTGCAGCCCGACTTCGAGCGTAGCGCCGAAGCAGGCAATGGCGAGAGAGGCTACGAACAGGACGAAACCCCAGAAGCCGAATACCGGGATCAGCATCAACGGCAATTGGTGATAATCGTCCACCTTGTCGATGCCGTGCGTCGCCAGCACGAGGGCGGCCACGATCAGCACGCCGACCGAAATGGTGCCGCCGAAAGACATCCCCAGTCCCGCTATGGCCCGATTGGCACCGAGATAGCTCTTGTCCCACTGGTCCTCGATGGCCCCGGAGGAATAGAACATGAACAGGTACGGCGATATCGAAGCGCCGAGAATGCTGACCGCCATGAACCAGTAACTGGCGGTGTCGTGGGCTGGCAGCGAAGGCACGGCGCCAGCAGCGACCGCTGTCCAGTCGGGTTTCAGCATCACGGCCGCGACGACGAAACACAAGGTCACCAGGCCGAGCATCGACACGCCTTTCTCTATGAGGCCGAACGTGCCTTTCCAGAGCAGCAGCCACGCCAGAAAAGCCACCGGCAGCGCCCACCACTGGAAGCCTATGCCGGTGGCAAGTTCGAGTGCGATGGCAACGCCGCCGATCTCGGCGGAGAGCACCATGAGACTGAGCAAGAAGGTGGCAAGCAACGGCCACACAAAGACGTTGAAGCCAAATCTCTCGCGAATGCCATCGCAGATCGTGTGATGGCTCACCGCCGCGAACCTGCCGGCCATTTCCACCAGAAAGATGATGCAGATGGTGCCGAGCACCACGGCCCAGATCAGTTGGAAACCGAAAGTCGCGCCTGCCTGCGCCGCCGTCGCCATCGATCCGACTTCGAGGAAGCCGCCAACGCTGGTAACGACGCCGAGCGATATTTCCACGAGCTTCTTCATGGCTTCGGCGCGAAATATTTTGCATAGGCGGCGGCAAGCGAGCGCGAGGCCAGTTGAAGATCCTGTTTTGCTTTCTGGACCCCCGCTCGATTGCCTGCCTGCAATCCCGCCCCGGCGTGAGCCACCGCGACCGACAGATCCTTGACCGCTGTCGCCAATGCAGCCTGCTCGGCGGGTTCGGCCGTTTCGGCCGATCGGATTTGCGCCTCGGCATCGGCCAGTGTCTTGCCGACCGATTGCAGCGTGCCGGCGGTGTATGCGAACGGCGCCGCACCGCTTGTCCAGGCATCGAGCACCATCAACACGGTCTGTGCGGCGGATGCCGCAGTTTGTGATTGCTGCTCGATCCGATCGGAAGACGAGCATCCCGCCGAAACGCCCAGAAGCAACAGGACGCACAGATAATCCAGCCTGAGATGACGGCCACTGAAGGTCAAAGCCGGCGTTTGGTGCGCCACAGCAACAGTCTCCCCGCAACCGAAGCGAATCGTGATCGGCATGAATTGATCTAGAGTGCCCCGTGTGCCCGTCAATCAATGATCGCACGGGTGCCATCGCAAGACATGGACCGTGACAGGGGACCGCCGGCCACGATTGAAACCAACTCAAGCGGAACAAACGATCGCTTGCGGTATTTGGAATACGAGGCGAACCGACCTCAACCCGTCCTGATCACCACATCGACGTGGATGAACTGCTGGCACGGAGGATTCCGCAATGCCTCGTCTCATAGCCTGGATAGTGATCGTGGCGGTCGTGATCATCGCGGCCTGGTTGTGGTTCAGCGACCACAAAGCGAGCAACGGGAGCCAACCCGCGCCCCACGCGATAGACCAGAACGGCTAGTTCAATCCTGCTCGGCCGCGCCTGGAGGGTTCTCGACCCTATATTCGTGGACCAGGCCGAGAACCTGACTTCTCACTGTCTCGCGCGCTTCGGGCTGAATGAAAGGCATCAGCCGCTCGACGGTTTCGACCACCGCACGCGGCAGATCCGCAACGGCATCGGTAAGCGCGCTGCCATGTTCATACATGTTGTCCGTCAGCTTCTTGTCCATATCCGAAAGTATGCCCATCACCACACTCCATGTCCGTGTCACCCTCTGATAATGGGCAGTCCGGCAGAGATGTTCCGCACAGGGCGCCAGCACCCAGACGGCTGGGACATCGTTTCCGCTGAGCGCTTCACCGCAAGGTCGTCTGGCCCGGGTCGCGTCGTCTGGCTTTCGGTGGAATGAGCCTGCCGGCATTGGCACGTAACCCCCTGACGAATTCTTCCAGATAAGGGAGCAATTCGAAAAGCAGGATCACGGCCATCACGCAGACGATATAAGTCACCGGCAGCGGCTGCGATTTCCAGGCAAAATCAAAGCGCGCGGTTTCCCGTCCTGCCCCGAACAATGCGAGAAACTGTCCCCAATGAAGGGACACGACGCTGACCAGCCCCATCAGCGGGATCATCTCCAGAAAGCTGTGCACATGCTGTTCGATCGGCGTTACCGTGCGCGCCGATGTGGCGTAGCGAACGTCCCACATCGCGGTGGCCTCATGAATGAAGAAGGTGACGATCATGATGGCTATGACCAGGGCATTCACGTCGAGGAACATGGCGGCAAGCAGCGGTATGCCGACCTCGATGAACATCAGGAGATGGATCAACGATTCCTTGGCGCCGGTCGTCGATTCGATATGCGAAGCGCGATGGCAGAGCCAGTCTGCAAAACCAGCGACCAACCAGACCGGGAGAAGGAAATACATCAGGATCAGAACGGTGGGATCTGACAGCACAACGTCCTCTCGTCCGAGTTCATATGAAGGATAGCGACACTGGTGAGCCAAGCTGGGGTTGTTGGTAGCGGTCGATCACTGCTGCCCCGGCATTTCGGTATTTTCCTTGGGATTTTTCTGGACGCCCGCGGCCGGTGAAGTATCCGCGGGAGCGTTGCCGCCCTGGTTCTGCTCAGGCGCCCGTTTCAGGGGCGAAGTGCGCCAGCCCATGTCAACGTAGTGAAAACCGATCAGGAAACCGATGATAATGACCGCGGCTATCGCCAGCGAGATTACCGCGTTGCGTCGCTCCATCGTGCTGCTCCCTTCGCTTGCCGAACAGCCAATGACCAAAATAGTTCCACACGCAGGCGCGAACCGATGCCGAGGCACCGGTTATCGTTCGCCTGGCAAGCGCGGCCGAATTGCACCAGCGACGTTCGCTTCACGGACTCGGGAACAATCAAGCAGGGGCGAGGTTTGGTATTGGCATTCGCAAGGACGACCGTCATGGAACCCGCCGTTACCGATCATGTCGAAATCAAGAAATACGACCACCCGACGGGCGGATGGGGGTCCCTGTCCTCCTTGATCCGCAAGGCATATGGCGAAGGCCTGCTGATGTCGGGAATATGGAGCACGCTGCTCAAGCAGAACAAGGCAGACGGCTACATGTGCGTTTCCTGCTCATGGGCCAAGCCAGCGGAGCCGCGGCCCTTCGAGTTTTGCGAAAATGGCGCCAAGGCCACCATGTGGGATCAGACGAAGCTGCGTTGCGGTCCGGACTTCTTCGCACGGCATTCGGTCACCGACCTGCTCGATTGGCCGGATCGCGACCTGGAAAAGCAAGGCAGGCTCACGGATCCGCTGCGCTACAACGCTGTCACCGATCGCTATGAGCCGATTTCCTGGGATGAAGCCTTTGCCGAGATCGGCATGGAACTTCGGCGGCTCGATCCGAAGTCGGTCGTCTTCTACACATCCGGCCGCGCCTCGCTGGAAGCTTCATTCATGTATCAGCTCTTCGCCCGCATCTACGGTTCGTCGAACCTGCCCGATTCTTCCAACATGTGTCACGAATCGACCTCGGTCGGACTTCCCGAGTCGATCGGCTCGCCGGTTGGGACCGTGCAGCTCGAAGACTTTTCCAAATGCGACATGATGTTCTTCTTCGGCCACAACACCGGCGTGACGGCGCCGCGGCTGTTGCACCCGCTGCAGGAGGCTCGCCAACGTGACGTGCCGGTGTTCACCTTCAATCCCTTGCCGGAGCGAGGGCTTAAGCGCTTCAAGAATCCGCAGGATCCCGTCGAGATGTTGTCGCCAGGCCCCGGCACCAAGATGTCCAGCGACTTCTTCCAGGTCCGCAGCGGCGGCGACATTGCCGCAATGACCGGGATTGCCAAGGCGGTGCTGGCACTCGATGACGCGGCTCGGGAGAATGGAAATTCGCGTGTCCTCGATGTCGAGTTCCTTGCCGAACACACGCATGGTTTTGCTGAGTTCGAAGCCTATTTACGCGCTGCCGAGTGGAAAGACATCGTCACACGGTCGGGCATCGCGCGAGCGGATCTGGAGCATGTGGCTGAAGTCTACGGCCGCTCCAATGCGGTGATCGGCAATTACGGGATGGGCCTGACGCAGCACAGGCATGGCACCGAGAACGTTCAGATGCTTTGCAATCTGCTGCTGATGCGTGGCAACATCGGAAAGCCCGGTGCCGGCATTTCGCCGCTGCGTGGTCACTCCAACGTCCAGGGCCAGCGCACCGTCGGCATATCTGAAAAACCTGAGCTCGTTCCACTCGACAAATTCGCGGAATTCTATGCTTTCGAGCCCCCGCGCGAAAAAGGCCTTGATACGGTCGAGACCTGCGAAGGCGTCATTGCCGGCTCCGTGAAGGGCTTTATCGGCCTGGGGGGTAATTTCGTGCGCGCCGTGCCTGAAACCGGCCTGGTCGAGAAAGCCTGGCGGGGACTTGGCCTGCATGTCGAGATCGCGACCAAGCTCAACCGCAGTCATCTCATCCCCGGGGCGGTAACTTATCTGTTGCCTTGCCTGTCGCGGCTGGAGAGAGACCGCCAGGAAAGCGGCGATCAGACGGTTTCCGTGGAGGATTCCACCGCCTGCATCCATGGCTCCTTCGGATCGCGCCCGCCAGCTTCGCCAAATCTGCTTTCAGAGCCGAAGATCGTCGCCGAGCTGGCCAAAGCTACCGTACCGGGCACGAGCTCGATTCCTTGGGACGAGTGGGTTGCCGACTATTCCCGCATTCGCGATGAGATCGAACGCTGCATCCCTCAGCATTTTCGCCAGTTCAACAAACGGTTCCTGACGCCGGGAGGCTTTCATCGCGACATCAAGGCGTCGAAGCGAGTTTGGGAGACGCCGAACAAGAAGGCCAATTTCAAGCTGCCGACGACGCTCGAGACGAATCCCGATATCGATGTATCCGGGTACAAGGTCCTGACGCTGATAACGGTGCGTTCCAATGACCAGTTCAACACAACTGTCTACGGTTATGATGACAGGCTGCGCGGCATCCATGGCACACGCATGGTCTTGCTGATGAACGAGGCCGACATCCAACGGTTCGGATTGACCGCGGGGCAGCAGATCGATCTCGAAACCCATGCGGATGACGGTGTCGAGCGGCGCGTCCGGGGCTTGCGCGTGACATCCTATTCGGTGCCTGAAGGCAACTGCGCCGGCTATTATCCAGAACTCAACCCTCTGGTGCCCCTCTGGCACCGCGCCAAGAAAGCCCACGTTCCCGCCGTTAAGTCCGTTCCAGTAAGAATTATTGGCTGAAACCAGACAGGCGTCGCTTCGTATTTTCCCGGCGGCGTCACAAACCCGGACAAGCAGCGGCCCACCTGGACCGGATGGCTCTTAACCGCCAGGCGGCTTGGGCGATGCCGGCTGCGTTGGCTGCGTGCCTTGCTGGTCCCCGCCAGTACTGGTCTGTGGTGTCGGATTGGTATCCTTCGCCGGATTCTTGTCGACAGGCTGGCTGTTCGTCGTATCCGTCTTGGATTTGACGGGGTCGGCATTGTTGTTGCACGCCGCCAAGGCGAGCAACGCCGATGCCGCACACAGTGACCATAAGGCTCTCATACTGACTTTTCCCCAATGAGTTCGGGTAGAGCAGCCGACAAGTGACCTATTCGATCGAACCGCACGGAAAGTCCCTGTTTGACCGCACTTCGGGCCAGCAAATGATCGAGTTCGGTATCTTCGATCGGGCTGCGAACCACCTGACGGATGGCCCGGCACGCCAGCTCGGTCGAGACAAAATCATACCTCCTGCTTCTGGCGAGAACATATTGTTCGACCAGCATCTTCACGCGCCTGAGCGCGATTTCATCGGCATAGTGCATTTCGGTTCTCCTGCGCGCCGAACTGCCGAACGAGTGGGTTGTTCCGCCCGAATTCAAAACACGATCGCTCGGCTGACGGAAAAGCCCGCGCCTCCCGGCAAGGGAGCGCGCGGGCTGATCAGGCTGAGGGGAACCCGATCGTGCAGCGTCAAACAAGGGGAGCGACGACGCCGCACGACACCGAACCTGCATCGACGTCAGTTGTTCCACTTCGCCTTATTCGAGTTGTTCGCACCTGAACGGAAGATCCGCTTTTGGCCAAGATCCAGAACGGCGCGATCGACGCGTCCTTCGTGATCACGCATGGGGCCAACCTCGAAGCCGTATCCGATCTCTGCAAGACGTTTGCAGCCGCATGACTGGGACATCCACACGGGCACAAGAACCGCTCCGTCCTTACTCGTGCCGCCCTCGGCAGCGTGGTGTCGTTGCGGTCTCGGAACTTTCGATCGCGCCGACGATTGACCTGCCTACATGAGATGTTTTCCCTTGCAAGGAAGGAGCCACAATGACCAAGGAAGGTTCAACCTCGAAACCCGCCGTCCGATCGCCGAATGCCGGTGGCCTGCCGCACCCAAGGCGGAATGCCAAAGCAACGGATGCCGGCGCAAAGCCGGTGACGCCAAAGACCGCCGGCGCATCCCGGCCGTCGAGCGTTCCGCTGGATAATCCGGTCACCAATCGAAATGCCGGCCGGCCACGCCAGGCGAGTACCACGCCCCGGCCTACCGACAAGCCGCTGGATTGATCGCGACCGGCTGGCTTGAAATCACGACCGTTTCTTGGCTGCGCGAAGCGACGCAAGGTCAGCCACGGCAGTGAGGATGGCCGCCTCGCTTGCTGGTTTTGCAACGAATTTGCAGTTTCGAAACGGGACAGGAACATCACGCTCCCCGAAGCCCGTTACGAACGCGAACGGAGTGCCGCGAGCCAGCAAGACTTCCGCGACCGGCAGGCTCGTTTCACCGTTGAGCTGAATATCCAGCAACGCCAGGTCGACCTTGTCCGCCTCGACAAATTGAAGCGCGGCGGCAACGGACGAAACAGGGCCGACCACGGGATAGCCCGCTGCAAGCAAGTCAGACGCGACGTCCTCTGCGATCAGCCACTCGTCCTCGACCACCAGAACGTGCGGTCTGTCGCTCATGGCGCGTCCTTATGGTTTGCCGAAAAAGCGATCTGAACCTCGAGACCGTCCTTGCGGAAGGAGGTCTCGACATCGCCGCCGAGCCTGTAGCCGATTTCCCCCTTCAACAGGTTCAGGCCAAAGCCATTGTTCAACGGCTCCCTGACGGGAGGGCCGTCCTTTTCGCGCCAGCCAAGCGTGAAATTGTCGCCATCCATCGCCCATTTGACGCCGATCCTGCCTCGGGGCTTGGACAAGGCGCCATACTTGGCCGCATTGGTGGCCAGTTCATGAATGGCCATGCTGAGGGAAAGCCCTTGTTGCGGGCCGAGTTTAACGTCGTCGCCATCGAGTTCGATCCGTTCGATGCCAAACGGTTCGAGTTCCTGGTGGAGCAATTCCTTGACCGAAGCCTCTTTCCACTTCTCGCGGGTCAGCAGTCCGTAGGCCCGGGACATGGCGTGCAGCCGACCGATCAACGCGTCCGCGAACTCTTCCTTCGTATCGGAACTGTCCCGCATGCGGTTGGCGATGCTGGCGATCACCGCGAGCATATTCTTGACGCGATGGTTCAGCTCCGAGATGAGCACCTGCTGATGCTCTTCCGCCCGCGCCAGGGTGGTAACATCGACCAGTGTCACCACGACGCCCTGTATCCTGTTGCCCTTGTCCCGATAGGGGTTGATGCGGACCATGTGAAACAGGCCCCTGGAATCGCGCGCAAGATGGTGGTTCAGGGTCTCGCCTGTCTCGAACACCTTGTCGATGTGCTGCTTCAACTCGGGGTAATCGAGTTGGCTCGACAGATCCGTCAACGGCCGGCCGACGTCGGAGGGGCGCAGGCTGAAGAAGGATGAGGCCGCCGGCGTGAAGGTCCGCACCACAAGACTGCGGTCGAGAAAAATGGTCGCGATATCGGTGCTTTCGAACAGGTTCCGCAGATCGCTGTTGGCGTGATCGAGCTCTTCTATCTTGCTGGTCAACTCCGCGTTGATCGTGTTGAGCTCTTCGTTGAGCGACTGCATCTCCTCCTTGGACGCTTCGAGTTCCTCATTGGTGGATTGCGCCTCTTCATTGACAGAGACGAGTTCCTCGTTCGAGGATTTCACCTCTTCGAGCGCCGTCTCGTATTCCTCGATGGTGGATTGAAGGCGCTCTCTTGTGTCGCGCAGCTCCCGCTCGAGATCGGCGGTGCTGTCGCTGTCACGACTGCCGCCGTCCTCATCGGATCGGGCCTGCGTCGGTCCCGACGGCTCGAAGAGCACAAGGTAAAGCGGCTCACCATTGCCCCTCTCGGCGAGCGGCTCGATCGTCAGCCTGATCGGTTGTACGCGTTCGTCGTCTTCCTCGACAGCGAGGTTATCCCGCACGACCGTGCGGCGTGTCGTCGTCGCCTCCCTCAATGCGGCGCGCAGATCCAGCCGAAGCCCGCGGCGCGCCATCGTCAGCAACTGCCGGCTGGGAATACCTTGCGGCGCTTCGAGGAATCTGCCGGTCCTCGCCGAATAGTAGACGACGTCGCCTTCGGCATTGACGAGGACATGCGGCGGCGCGAACCGCTCCAGCACCTGCGCCTCGACAGCCTGGCGCAGCGGATAGCCGACAGTTCCCTTCTTCAAGCCAGCGGTTTCGGCGGGAAAAACGCCGGAAGGAACATCTCCGATCAGGGCCGGCAGCCTGATGTGCGGCGAAACATGCTCCCGTGCCTGGAAGAGGCGATGTTTCTTGTCGACGGTGGCAAACAGATTTTCGTGCTGCCCGACGCTCTCAGAGGTGCCGAGGAAAAGATAACCACCGGGCTTCAGCGAATAGTGGAAGACAGGAAGAACGCGGCTTTGAATGGCTGGGCCGAAATAGATCAACAGGTTACGGCACGAAACCAGATCCATGCGCGAGAAGGGCGGATCGCGAATGACGCTATGTGGCGAGAAGATGCACAGTTCCCGGATCTCGTTGCTGAGGACGTACGTTTCGCCATCGCCGGTGAAAAACCGCTGTTTGCGTTCCGGGGAAAGTCCTTGCATCAACGCTTCGGGATAGCGTGCTGCGCGCGCCACCGCCAGCGCCGGCTCGTCTATGTCGGTCGCGAAAATCTGGACGCGAGGCACGGCCGAAAGCGTTTCCATGTGTTCACGCAGCAGGATGCCGATGGAGAACACCTCTTCGCCTGTGGCGCAGCCTGGAATCCAGACCCTGACGGTATCGCTCGCCGTCTTGCCGTCGAACAGCCGCGGGACGATCTTTTGTTCGAGCAATTCGAAGGCGTCGGGATCGCGGAAGAAGTTGGTAACGTTGATCAGCAGATCGCGAAACAGGTTCATCACCTCGCGAGGGTCCTTCTTCAGCCAGTCGATATAGGCGCCGATGGACTGAATCTGGGCGATCTGCATGCGCCGCTTGATCCGGCGCAGGAAGGTCTTGGTTTTATAACCTGAAAAGTCATGACCGGAGTGGCTGCGCAAGATCCCGTATATCTGTTCGCGGACCTGATCTATATCGGCCGTATGAACGTCCTCTTCGTTCGTCAGCCCGTCCAGCGCGTCGAAGCCGCGGGCGTAAGCCTCCAGCTTCGCCCCAATCTCCTCGGCGGGCACGGCGACGTCGATGAGCCCGCTGGCAATGGCGCTCTGCGGCATGTCGGGATTGCGCGGACCGTAGCCGTCAGCCGCTTGCGCCACGGTGAGCCCGCCCCGCTCCTTGATGGCCTTGACGCCCAAGGTTCCATCGGAATCGCCGCCCGACAGAATGACGCCGACCGCATATTCGCCCTGGTCCTCGGCCAGTGCGCTGAAGAAGATATCGACGGGTTTACGCTCTTGGGTAAGCCCATTGGGCCGCCTAAGGTGCAGCACGCCCTTCTCGATGACGACAGTGACGTTTTCCGGCATCACATAGACGTGGTCGGGTTCGACAGCCATGCCGTCCTCGACCACCATGACAGGCATCTCGGTATAGCGGTCGATAACCTCATGCAGCAGGCTGTTGCGCTTGGGACTGAGGTGCGTGATGATCACGAACGCCATTCTTGGCTGACCGGCGATGCCCTTGAACAGCCCTTCCATCGCGGGAATGCCACCCGCGGACGCGCCGACGCCGACGATGGGGAACTTGATTGATTGCGCTGTCACGGCATATCCCTCTTCCCCCGACCCGACATGAACTCCCTCAAGGTCGGTACGGATAGGACATAACCATATAGCGCGCAGGCAGAATGGAACAAGACAGCACGGATGACGTTGAACACCCATGGTGGTTCAATGACAAAACGCTCAGCTGGCATGAAGCTCCTGGCACCAATGGCGCCGCCTCAATCAATCAAATATCTCGATGCAGGGTCCGTCCCGGATCGCATGCTGGTGCTTGCGAAACGATTGCAGGCGGCGCTGGATCACAGAAAATGGGAAACGGCTTCTCTGCATCCTAAACTCCGTTCGAAGAAAGGATGACGACGTGCGCGATCTGCGGGGATTGCACATTCTGATTGTCGAAGACGAATGGGCGGTGGCGGGAGATCTCGCACGGTTTTTCAGCAATATGGGCGCCATCATCCTCGGACCCGCAGCCACCGTCGAGCAGGCTTCCGAACACACCGATCAGGCCGAAGCTGCAATCCTGGACGTCAATCTCAACGGCCGACGCGTGTTTCCCATCGCGGACAAGTTGATGCGTCGGGGCATCCCTTTCGTGTTCTTCAGCGGCGATAACGACATCGCCATTCCCGAACATCTTCGCTACGCCAGCAATTTGCGAAAATCCTCGGGCAGCAGGGCAGTGTTCAATGCCCTTTTTCCGGCGCAGGCGTCGGAACGAGCTGGCATCGCCGTGCCCCCTTCGCCAGACGACGTCTTCGCGCTTTTGCCCAAACTGCGGCTCGCGGCGCGTCTTTTGCTGGGGGACGTCAACGCATCCGACCGGCTGGTTGAGAGGACACTCGAGCAAGCGATCCGAACCATCGACCACAGGCGGCTTGGCCAGTCGACCGAAAACTGGCTCAACGACATCATGCGAGAGGTGGTGAAGGACCACGGCGCGAACCTGATGCATTGAATTTTGTCCTCCGAGCCCGAGGCTAAGTCGCTTCCGTTGGGGGTTGCGATCGTCTGTCATCCGCAACTGTGTTCAGGGGCCTGATTTTGCCGGATCGCCTTTCTGGCTCAGCGCCCGAAGCAATGGAGCCGTCGATTGTTCCATCGAATTGCGAGATTTTCTGGATCGGCCAGGATCAGCTGCCAGGCCAGCCTTCTCAACCCTTGCGATCGCGCTCGACGAATTTGTTGAAGCGGCTGGCTTTCCCGTCGCTGGTCTTGGCCTGATACAGGAACGCCAGATCGTTCTCGTCGAATATCCGGAAGAACTCGTCCCAATCGATGGGCTCGAATGCTTCCTCGGGCTCGCCGAAGTCGATCCGCAGGATGCCGCCCTCGCCCTTGGTGCGAACCACCGCCGGCCGGCCCTGACGCTCCTCGGCCCATTTGCGAATTTCGTCGTGATTGGTGGTCGTCTGGGACTGCGACATTGAAATCTCCTTGATCATCGGGCCTCGCGCTGTCGGCGTCACAGCGGCTGTCGAGCGTCCTAACAGCACACCGGCGGCAATGTTCCAGCATTACGGGGCTGACGGCGATGTCTTGCTTCGCACGAAGGTCTCAAAGGGAACTTTGTTGAAGCACAGGGAACAAACCTTTTGCCGAAAAGTTCGGGGCGCCGAGGTCACTTGTCCGAGGAGTCGTCGTGAAACGCATATTGGTTACAGGAGGCTGCGGCTTCATAGGCCGCCACGTCACACAAGAACTCATCGCTCAGGATTATTCGGTTCGCATTCTCGACGCCTTGCTCGAGCAGGTGCATGCGGGCGAAGCGATCGCGCTTCCCGCCGGAGCCGAACTGATCAAGGGCGACGTCCGCGACCGCGAGGCCGTTACTGAGGCGCTGGAAGGCGTCGACGCTGTCATTCACCTGGCGTCGGAAGTGGGCGTCGGACAATCGATGTACGAGATCGCGCGCTATGTCAGCACTAACGACCTCGGCACGGCGACGCTGCTCGAGGCGTTGATCAAACACCCGGTCGAGCGGATCGTCGTCGCCTCCTCGATGAGCGTCTATGGCGAGGGTCTTTATGCCACGCCCGACGGCCGGCGCATCGACAATGCCCGGCGCAAGCCGAGCGACATCAAAAGCGGACAGTGGAATCCGCTGTCGCCGGAAGGGGAACCCCTTTCGCCGGTGCCGACAGACGAAGAAAAACCGGTCGATCTCGCCTCGATCTACGCGCTGACAAAATACGCCCAGGAGCGCGCCGTGCTGATCTTCGGCGACGCGTACGGCATCGATGCGGTCGCGCTGCGCCTGTTCAATGTTTTCGGTGCCGGCCAGGCACTATCAAATCCCTATACCGGCGTGCTGGCCAACTTCGCTTCACGTCTCGCCAATGGCCAACGGCCGATGATCTTCGAGGATGGCGAACAGAAGCGCGATTTCGTTCATGTGCAGGACGTCGCCCGCGCCTTTCGCCTTGCGCTGCAGCAACGTCAGGCAAAGGGCCACGTCATCAACATCGGCAGCGGCCGGGCCTATGCGATCAGCGAAGTCGCGCGATTGCTGGCAGAGGCCATGGGAACC
Organism: Mesorhizobium sp. B2-5-4; assembly: GCF_006441095.1. NCBI lineage: Bacteria > Pseudomonadati > Pseudomonadota > Alphaproteobacteria > Hyphomicrobiales > Phyllobacteriaceae > Mesorhizobium > Mesorhizobium sp. B2-5-4. Next base: position 113,301 of record NZ_VFUR01000008.1, read on the forward strand.
CCGAACCGCTCGCCTGAGCTGCTCGGCAAGGCGCGCTCCGGCGATATACGCAACTGCTTCGCCGATATTTCCAAGGCACGTGAGCTGCTCGGCTTCGAACCGGGCCGCCGATTGGAGAACTCTCTCGGCGATTTCGTTTCCTGGGTGCGCAACACGGCGGCCATCGACCGCGGCGCCGAAATGAAGCGCGAGCTCGAAGAGCGTGGGTTGGTGTCATGAGCCCGGGCGCACGCAACCGTCGCGAAGCGCCGGTCGCCATCGTCGGCGGCAGCGGCTTCATAGGATCGAACCTGGCCGACAGCCTGTTGTCGGATGGCGAACCGGTGCTGGTGGTCGACAATTTCAGCCGTCCCGGCGTCGAACAGAACCTTGAATGGCTGGCCCAGAAACATGGCGACCGCCTTACCGTCGAGACCATCGATGTGCGGGACGCCAATGCCCTGGCGCCGGTTCTGATGAGGGCCAAGGCGATCTTCCATCTGGCCGCGCAAACGGCCGTCACCACGAGCCTGGTCCGGCCGGACGAGGATTTCGACATCAACCTTCGGGGAACGTTCAACGTGCTGGAAGCGGCGCGACTGAGCGGCGAGCGCATCCCGGTGGTTTTCGCCAGCACCAACAAGGTCTATGGCAGCCTTCCCGATGTCGCGGTTCGCGAGGACGGCGACCGCTACACACCTTGCGACAGCGCCATCCAGGCCGGCGGCATCGATGAGGCCCGCGGCCTGGATTTCTGCACACCTTATGGCTGCTCCAAGGGTGCGGCGGACCAGTATGTGCTCGACTATGCCAAATCCTACGGCATGCCGACGGCGGTGCTGCGGATGAGTTGCATCTACGGACCGCGCCAGTTTGGAACCGAGGACCAGGGCTGGGTGGCGCACTTCCTGCTCAGCGCCCTGACGGGACGGCAAATCACCATCTACGGCGACGGCAGGCAGGTGCGCGACATCCTGCACGTCTCGGATGCGGTCGCCGCCTACAGGGCCGTGCTGGACCAGATCGAGACCGCCAGGGGCCAGGCATTCAATCTTGGCGGCGGACCAGAAAATGCGCTCAGTTTGCGTATGCTGTTGAGCGAGATCGGCGGCCTGACCGGCCGTGAGCTTTCGATCCGCCACGATGGGGAACGGACCGGCGACCAGCCCTTCTTCGTCGCCGATACCCGCAAGATCGAGGCCGCGCTTGGCTGGAAGGCGCAGGTCGCGTGGCGCGAGGGCATTCGCGATCTTGCCGACTGGCTGCAGCGCCACCGGCTCGAGCCTCGCCCTGAAGCCGTGAGGTACGTCGCATGAGAATAGCCCTGGTCAATCCCTTCTGGACGTATGACGACAGCATCTATTTCGGCTGCCGCCAACCCCATTTGCCGCTGGAACTCGGCTATTCGAAAGCCATGCTCGAAGCGGCGGGCCATGAGGTGCTGCTGCTGGACGGGCAGTTACAGAAGCTCGACAATTCCGGGCTCTGCGAACGTGTGACTGAGTTCGCGCCGGCGATGACGGTCGTCAGCACCGCGCCGACTTATCTGTTCTGGCGCTGCGCACCGCCGGAGCTGCGCGTGCCGGCCGATTTCCTCAATCGTCTGGCCGGGCGTGGCGGACGCACCGTCGCGGTCGGGCCGCATGGCTCGGCGACGCCGGCGCCGACGCTGCGCAAGCTTGGCGTCGACATTGTCGTGCGCGGCGAATGCGAGGAAATCGTCGCGGAACTTGCCCTGCGCGACGATTGGAGCGCGGTGCACTCGACCGCTTATCTGCGGGACGCCAGTCTGGTTTCGAACGGCGGCGTTCATGTCAGTTCCTTTGTCGATCATCCCCCGCTTGAATGGCCATCCGACTGGATCGCCGCCCATTCGCATCACCATCATAGGTTCGATGACCAACAGCATGGGTTCGGCGCCGAGGTCGAGGCGTCACGCGGCTGTCCCTACAATTGCAGCTTCTGCGCCAAGATCGATTTCCGCGATGCCTATCGCCGCCGGAACCACGAAACGGTGGTGACCGAAATCGATCGGCTGATTGCCCAAGGCGTCGGCTATATCTACTTCATCGACGAGATTTTCCTGCCGCAAAAAGCGTTGCTGGAGGCGTTGGTCGAGCGCGATGTGAAATTCGGCGTACAGACCCGCATCGATCTATGGAAACCCGAGCTGCTGGAATTGCTGGGCGCGGCAGGCTGCGTCTCCATCGAAGCCGGCCTCGAAAGCCTGACGGTGGAAGGGCGGGCGATGCTCGCGAAGCGCTGCCGGCTGGGCACCGAGGAACTGGCCGCGCTGCTGGTCAAGGCCAGACGCCACGTTCCCTTCGTCCAGGCCAATCTGATCGGTGTCGTCGAGGACGATCCTGCCCTTGTCGATTACTGGCGAGCCCATCTGATCGACAAGGGCGTGTGGGCCAATGAACCCGTACCGCTTTATCCTTATCCGAGTTCGCCCAGCTATCGCGAGCTTTGGGGCGAACCCGACGATCTCGCCTGGGAGCGCGCCCATGACCATTACCTCGCCTCGTTCCAGAAGTTCAGCGACATCCAGGAAAAGCGCCCGCGTCCGCTGGCGGAGCTGGAGGCGGCATGTTGCGGACACTAAGGCCGCGCAAGCGCCGCATCCTGATGACCGTCGACGCCATGGGCGGGGTGTGGCGCTATGCGCTTGATCTCGGCCGGGAACTGGTCAACGGCGGCGACAGCATCGTGTTCGCCGGGCTAGGACCGCAACCATCCGGGCGACAGGCCGAAGAGGCGCGGTCCTTCGCGACGCTGATCTGGCTGAACACGCCGCTGGATTGGATGACCCACGACGCCGGCGATCTCGACGGTTTGCCGGGGGAATTGCGTGCGCTGATGCGTGACCACGCCATCGACGTCGTCCATCTCAACGCGCCGACGCAGGCAGTGGGATTGGATGCGCCCTGCCCTGTCATAGCGGTCTCGCATTCATGCGTAACGACATGGTTCCACTCCGTCAGGGGGCAGGCGTTGGACAGCGCATGGACCTGGCAGAAAGAGCGCAACAAGCGCGGGTTCGACAGGGCCGACGCCGTCATCGCGCCGAGCCGCAGCCATGCCGAGCTGCTCGAGACCTGCTATGGCCCGGTCGCACGCCTGCACATCGTCGGAAATGGCGCCCGTCCCGTCCCGAACGTCGAAAACCGCCAGCCGCTGGTCTTCGCCGCCGCCCGTTGGTGGGACGAGGGAAAGAACGTGATGGCGGTCGACCAGGCCGCCTCGTTGACGCAATGGCCCATCTTTACAGCCGGTTCGATTCACGGCCCGAACGGCGAGCGTGCCACCGTCAATCACGCCGTTTCTCTCGGGGCGCTACCGTACAGCGAGGTGCGCTCCTTGATGGCCCGCGCCGGCATTTTTGTATCGCCGTCGCTTTACGAACCGTTCGGTCTGGCGGCGCTGGAAGCGGCTATGTCGGCAACGCCCCTGGTGCTCTCGGATATCTCGACCTATCGCGAGATATGGGATGGGGCCGCGATGTTCTTCGACGCGCGCGTCCCGCACGATCTCGCTGCCTGCGTCAATCGTCTTTCCAGCGATGCCGGGCATAGGCGAGAGCTCGGCCAGGCCGCCCTTCGCCGAAGCCGCAGGTACACGCTGGCGAGGCAGGCCGCGGCCATGCGCGATGTCTACGAAAAGGCGGCGCTAGCCGTGGCGGAGCGCTGATCATGCGCTTCTTGTTCTACACCCACTCGCTCGTCTCCGACTGGAACCACGGCAATGCCCATTTCCTTCGCGGCGTCATGCGCGAACTGGTGGCGCGCCGGCATCAGGCCATCGCTCTGGAGCCCGCGGACGGCTGGAGCCGGTCAAACCTGCTGGCCGAGAAGGGATCCTTCGCGATCGAACGCTTCCGCAAGGATTTCCCCGAATTGATGCCCGTGACCTATGATGCCGAGTTCGACCACGAAGCCTGGATCGCCGAGGCCGACGTGGTGATCGTCCACGAATGGACCGACCCGGAGCTTGTCGCTCGAATCGGCCGTGCCCGGGCCGATGGCGGCAACTTCATCCTTCTGTTTCACGATACCCATCACCGGGCCGTGTCGGCCACCGAGGCTATCTCGGCGCTCCATCTGGAGTATTATGATGGCGTTCTCGCCTTTGGCGAAGCGTTGCGCGAGAGCTATCTGCGCGCCGGCTGGGGCAAGCGTGTCTTCACCTGGCATGAAGCGGCGGACGATCGCCTGTTCAAGCCGCACCCGGAAATCCACGCTACGTCCAATCTGGTCTGGATCGGAAACTGGGGCGACGACGAGCGGACCGCCGAACTCAGGGAGTTCCTGATCGAACCGGTGCGCGATCTCGGCCTTCGGGCCACTGTTCACGGTGTCCGCTATCCCAAGCCGGCACTTGCCGATCTGGCCGTCGCCGGTCTGCGCTACGAGGGGTGGATCGCCAATGCCGACGTGCCGAAGGCCTTTGCCACGCATCGTGTCACGGTGCACATCCCGCGGCGCCCCTATCGTGAAAGATTGCCTGGAATTCCGACGATCCGCATGTTCGAGGCACTCGCCTGCGGCATCCCGCTGATTTCAGCACCATGGTCGGATGTCGAGCGGCTTTTCAGGCCCGGCGTCGACTTCCTGTTTGCCGAGAATGGCTCGCAAATACGGCAACACCTAAAGGCGGTGCTGGCCGATGCCGATTTCGCGGCCTCCCTGGTGGCCTCGGGTCTTGAGACCATCCTCTCGCGACACACCTGTCGTCACCGCGTCGACGAGTTGTTCGACGTGCTCTGGCAATGCACCAACCTGCACACCGTCGACCCGACCGCAGCAAAGGAAGCCGCCGAATGAAGATCGCATTCTATGGATCGAGCCTTTTGTCGTCCTACTGGAACGGTGCCGCGACCTATTACCGTGGATTGCTGAAGGCGCTTTCGCAACTGGGCTATGAAATCACCTTCTATGAGCCTGACGTCTATGACCGGCAGAAAAACCGCGACATCGAGGCGCCGGACTGGTGCTCCGTCGTCGTCTATGAGGCGACCCGGCATGCGCTGATGCAGGCGGCGGCGCGGGCCGCCGAGGCCGATATCGTCGTCAAGGCGAGTGGCGTCGGCTTCGAGGATGAGGCGCTGCTGCGCGCCGTGCTCGACCACGCCCGCGGCGACGCGCTCACCGTATTCTGGGACGTCGACGCGCCGGCCACGCTCGCCCGGTTGCGCGACGAGCCGGACCACCCGCTCCATCGTGCGCTGCAAGAAATAGACCTTGTGTTGACCTATGGCGGCGGCGACCCCGTCGTCTGGGCCTATCGTGCCATGGGCGCGAACGAATGCGTGCCCATCTACAATGCGCTTGATCCCGAAACGCACCACCCGGTCGCCGGCAATGCGCGTTTTGCCTGCGATCTGGCGTTCCTCGGAAACAGGCTGCCGGATCGTGAAGCCCGTGTCGGATCGTTCTTCCTCGATCCTGCGAGCCGACTGCCGGAACAACGTTTTCTGCTTGGCGGATCGGGCTGGGGCGACAAGCCGCTCCCCGCCAATGTCGGCTGGCTCGGCCATGTCGGCACCCGCGATCACAACGCCCTCAATGTCACGCCAAAGGCCGTCTTGAACATCAGCCGCGACAGCATGGCCGCGAACGGTTTTTCACCGGCCACGCGTGTCTTCGAGGCGGCCGGCGCCGGCGCCTGCCTGATCACCGATGCCTGGTTGGGCGTCGAGCTGTTCCTGAAACCCGGCGAGGAGATCCTTGTGGCGCGCGACGGCGACGATGTCGCCGAAATCATGCAGGCGCTTACCCCCCGTCGGGCAAAGGCAATCGGCCAAGCAGCGCTTCGCCGTGTTCTCGCCGACCATACCTACGCACTGCGCGCGGCCGTGACCGATGCAGTCTTCAAACGCCACTTGACGCAGGGGACCGTGGAGGCGGCCGAATGACCAAGCAGTTGAACATCGTCTTTCTCGGCCTGTCGCTATCCTCGTCCTGGGGAAACGGCCACGCCACCACTTTTCGAGGTCTGCTGAAAGGTCTTCACGAACTCGGCCATCGCGTGACTTTCCTGGAGCGCGATGTGCCGTGGTACGCCAATCACCGCGATTTGCGCGATCCGGACTTCTGCGCCTTGCGCTACTACGAAACCGTACCGGAACTTCAGCGCGACCATGCACGGTGCCTGGAACAGGCCGATATCGTGGTCATCGGCTCCTTCGTGCCGGAAGGGCGGGCGGTTATCGACATCGTCGCTTCACTTTGCAAAGGACAACTCTGCTTTTACGACATCGACACGCCGGTGACCCTGGCAAAGCTGTCGGCGGACGATTGCGACTATCTGAGCTGGCGCCAGATCCCCTACTTCGACATCTATTTCTCTTTCGCCGGCGGCCCGGTGCTTAACGATCTGGCGCAGACCTTCGGCGCACGCCGCGCCGAGCCGCTCTACTGTTCGGTCGATCCGGAACGGCATCACCGCACCGCCGACCCGGTCCGCTGGGACCTCGGCTATCTCGGCACCTATAGCGGGGACCGGCAAGCCACGCTCAACGCGCTCCTGCTCGAACCTGCACGGCGCATGCCGGACCGCCGTTTCGTCGTCGCCGGCTCGCAATATCCCTCCGACATCGATTGGCCCGACAATGTCGAGCGCATCGAACATCTGCCGCCGGCCGGGCACGCCGCGTTCTACAGCCGCCAACGCTACACGCTGAACGTCACCCGCCGTTCAATGATTGCAGCGGGATGGTCGCCCAGCGTGCGCCTTTTCGAAGCAGCCGCTTGCGGCACGCCGATCATCAGCGACCGCTGGCCAGGCCTCAACAGTTTCTTTCCCGCATCGACGATCCACACGGCCAAGAAGCCGGACGATGTCGTCGTCATTCTTTCCCGGGAATCGGCTCGTACACGTCTCGCCATGGCCGACCGGGCACGCGAACTCGTCCTTGCGTCCCACACCGGTGTGGCCAGGGCTCGCGAATTCATCACGGCGCTTACGCAAAAGGAGGCGGAGGTCCTCGACCTTGACATCGGAAGTGCAGCATGACTGGCAGACAGGAGAAAATCGCGATGCGACGAACAAAAAAGGCGCAAAGGGCAAAGACGGTGCTTGTCGCCGGTGGCGCGGGCTTCCTCGGTTCGCATCTTTCCGAAGCATTGTTACGCGATGGCTGGCGCGTGATCTGCGCCGATAACTTTCTCACCGGTCGCATGGAGAACATCAACGCGATCATGGACAAGCCGGGGTTCCGGTTGATCGAGCAGGATATCTGCCGTCCATTGGAGCTTGGTGAGCCGGTGGATCGCATCTTCAACCTGGCATGCGCCGCCTCGCCGCCGCGTTACCAGGCCGATCCGATCCACACCACGCGAACCTGTGTCATCGGAACGTTGAATCTGCTCGAACTCGCCGCCCGCAACGATGCCCGATTGCTGCAGGCCTCCACGAGTGAAGTGTATGGCGATCCGGAGCAACATCCGCAGAGGGAAGATTACGTCGGCCATGTGAACTGCACCGGCCCACGCGCCTGCTACGACGAGGGCAAGCGCACCGCCGAAACACTTTGCTTCGACTATCTGAGAGCCGCCAAGGCCGACGTTCGTGTCGCACGTATCTTCAACACCTACGGGCCGAGAATGGATCCGGCGGACGGCCGCATCGTCTCGAACCTGATCATGCAGGCGCTCGAGAAGCGGCCGCTGACGATCTTCGGCGACGGCTTGCAGACACGATCTTTCTGCTACGTCTCCGATCTGATCGACGGGTTGATGCGTCTGATGGAATTCGATCCCAATCCGGGCAAGCCGATCAATCTGGGCAATCCCGGAGAGTTCACCATCATGCGGCTGGCGGCATTGGTGAAGGCGATGACCGGCACCAAGTCGGAGATGACGTTTCTGCCGCTGCCGCAGGACGATCCTCGACGCAGGCAGCCCGACATCTCGCGCGCGAAAGCGCTGCTCGGCTGGATGCCAAGAGTGCCTCTCAACGAGGGGCTCGCCCGGACGATCGGCTATTTCGCGAGCCTCGAAGGCGTTCCGATCGGCAACCAAATAGCAGGTCGCGCCACGAGGGCGAGGTCCACATCAGGTGGGCTGCAGAACCTCCCTGTCTGATGCTGGACCGCAGCCACCCCTTCGCGGTCGATTCCGGCGGAACATCCGCTCAAGCTTGTGGTTTGGCGAGAGGACCAGATATGGAGGACATCCTCATGCGACCCAAGCGATCCGCACCGGATATCGACGAGATGGCGGAACAGGAGACGGCCGCCTATTTGCGGCGAGCCTCGATCACCTATCTGGAGTGCTGCGTCAGCCTGATGATGACTCACCTGCAGCGGGAAGAAGTGGCCAGTATTCTCGAGCAGGAAGCCGACATGCTGCGAAGCCTGGATTGAGGGGAACTGTCACGCCCTGGCCTTGTTGTCCAGGAACCGTGTCAGTCCTGCCTCATATCGGTTGGCTGTCCCTGCCAGCCTTGCTCGTTCCCGTCCGTCCTCGGATTGAGCGGCCATGCTCCACAGCCCCAGCTGAAACGCCAGGTAGCAAGGTTGGAAATACTCGACGAGCCCGACATCAATGCGGTCACCCATGCCGCCGATCAACGACGCCGCCTCGCCTTCGGACAAACCATGTTCGACGCAAGCGCCGGCAATGTCCCATTCTATCGGCTGGCAGCCGATCAGATCGTGTCCCCGGCAATGGTCGACGGCATCCGTCTTGACCAGCGTGCCGTCTGCACCGATCAGGAACTCCCAGGGGTGAAGCCTGCCGTCGATTTCGACGCGTTCCAGTACCTGCGGGAGAGTCTGTTTCGAGAACCAGTTCCATAGTTTCGCCGCCTGGTTTTTGCCCGAAGCCTCGGAAGCGTTGTGAACGGCCATCTCCGCGAGGGCGGACAATGAAGCACCCGGTTCGCGGGCTCGCAGATTGATCGCTCGCCAGGCCAGATAGCGCGTGAACTCCGCGACAAGTCTTTGTCTGGGCAGCGGCAGCTGATCCATCGTGGTGCCGTCGGCCCACCGTTCAACCAGGAAGCCGTGGCAGAGTCCGACGACTTGCGATCCGAATCCGGCCTGATGCAACATCGTCGCGGCCCGCATCTTGCGCTGCCCGGTTTCGCCGAGGCCAACAAACTTGACGAGCCAGCAATCTGGACCCGCGGACGCCAGGAACTTTCGCCGTTCGGTGCCGCGAGTGCTCGGTGGCCAGCGCTTTTCGTCGGCATAGTGAAGGGTTCGCCACGCGCCGCCGGATATTTCGGTCAAACGCAATTCCGGACTGCCGACCGCCTCGGCTACCCAATCGCGCAGCGTTGGAATCTGCGAGCTTTCGGGAAAGGTGCGTTCAAACGTCATCGCCACATGTTTGCGGCAGCGCATCCATGTCTCCCGGACGTCCTGCGACGCTTCTGCGCCTGGATCGCCCGAATGGCTGGGGAACAGGTGAATGCGGCTCCTATCGATACCCAGGTCCCGCAGCCACGTGACGACGGCGTGGATAGAACTTCCCGACAGGCCGGGACCTTCGTCGACGACAGCGAACCGAGCCGACGGCTCGTTCCTCCAGGCAGCGACCAACCGCGGATCGGCATTGACCCGCCGATCGAAAGGATGGCCGATCGGACGCAGACTGATCGGCGGCGGCGCACCGATGGCGGCGGCCACCATGGCCGCAAGCCCCAAGCCGATACTGCGGATGCCGATCACACATGTGTTCGCGTCGAGACCTGATTCCTGCGCCGCGCCCAGATAGCTCTCGGGATAAAGCGCATAATGCGCGTAACCCTCGGCCGAACCGGTCAAAACCTCTGCCTTGCAATCGAGCGCCGCCAGCAATTGGAGAAGTCGCGGATCGATGCCACCGCCTAAGGCGAAACCGCTTCGCCACGACTTCGCCACCTCTGCCGCAAGCCCGACCAGCAACTCGGCGCCTTGCCGTTGCGAAGGCGAATTGGTGTCGACGCCCAGGACCTTGAAGTCGACATCGGCGAGCCCCTGAACCAGCTGTGACGCGCTGATGAATAGCCCGACCAATGCGGCATGGCGCCGGATGCCGCGAGACATCCGATCGAGGCTTTGGGCCAGTTCGATCGCTGCCTCCTGAAGTTGTCGTGCGTTCTCGGTCCGCTTGTGGTCGCCGTAGACGATCATCGATCGATTTCCAGTGCTTGCCATGCGGGCAACGCGGCGGGTGCAGCTTCGATCCATGCCGTCCCGCGCAATTATTCGAGCGACCAAGGAACATTCCGGCACGGTGGTGGTTCGGCGCAAGGAACTTACCTTTGAACAGCATAGGGCGGCAGTTTCGTGGGATCGAAAAAGGTTCGTGTTGGCATCGTTGGAGTCGGCAATTGCGCATCCTCCCTGGTGCAGGGCCTCTCCTATTATCGTCATGCAAAAAGCAACGAACCGATCCCGGGGCTGATGCATGCCGATCTCGGTGGCTATCATGTCGACGACATCGAAATTGTCTGCGCATTCGATGTCGCCAAAAGCAAGGTTGGCCGCGATGTCGCGGATGCGGTCTACGCTGCCCCGAACAACACGTTCCGCTTTGCCGACGCGCCGGCGACCGGTGTTCGCGTCGAGCGCGGACCGACGCTCGACGGCATCGGCAAATATCTGCGCGACGAGATCGAAGAGGCGCCCGAACCGGTTGCCAATGTCAGCGATATCCTGCGCGACAGCGGAGCCGACGTGCTGGTCTCCTACTTGCCGGTGGGTTCGGAAGAGGCGACACGCTTCTATGCTGAATGCGCGCTCGAGGCCGTCTGCGCCTTCGTCAATTGCATTCCGGTTTTCATCGCGTCGCGTCCGGAATGGCGCCGGCGCTTCGAGCAACGCGGGCTGCCGCTGGTCGGCGACGACATCAAGAGCCAGGTCGGCGCGACCATCGTGCACCGGCTGCTGGCCAACCTCTTTCGCGAGCGCGGCGTGCGCATCGATCGCACCTATCAGCTGAATTTCGGCGGCAACACCGATTTTCTCAACATGCTGGAACGTGAGCGGCTGGAATCGAAGAAGATCTCCAAGACACAATCGGTGACCAGCCAGCTCGATGTTCCCCTGGAGCCGGGCAACATCCATGTCGGACCGAGCGACCATGTGCCTTGGCTCACCGACCGCAAATGGGCCTACATTCGTGTCGAAGGCACCACCTTCGGCGGCGTGCCGCTGAATGCCGAGCTCAAGCTGGAGGTGTGGGATTCGCCCAATTCAGCCGGCGTGGTGATCGATGCGGTGCGCTGCGCCAAGCTGGCGCTCGACCGCGGCATCGCCGGGGCGCTGACGGGTCCTTGCAGCTATTTCATGAAGTCGCCTCCCGAACAGTTCACCGACGCCGAAGCTCGGCAGCGCACGCTCGCTTTCATCGCCGGCAAGGATGAGCCTTTGCTGGATGCCGCGGAATGACCACCACGTTCTTCCTGATCCGCCACGCGGCGCACGACAATGTCGGCTCCTATCTTGCCGGGCGCATGGCCGGCGTTTGCCTCGGCGAGGCCGGCAAGGCTCAGGCCGAGCAGCTTGGCCGCCGCATGGCCCAAGAGACGATTGCAGCCATCCTGTGCAGCCCGCGCGAGCGCACGCAGGAGACGGCGCTGCCAATCGCTTTCGCTTGCGGCGTCGGCGAAATCGCGATCTGCGCCGAACTCGACGAGATCGACTTCGGCGACTGGTCGGGAAAGACTTTCGACGAATTGAACGGCGATGCCGGTTGGCGCGCCTGGAACGACCAGCGCCAGGAGGCCAGGACCCCGAGCGGCGAGACCATGCTGGATGTCCAGCAGCGCATGGTCTCGCTGATGAACGGCGTCCGCGAATTGCATCAGAACCAGTGCGTCGCCCTGGTCAGCCACGCCGACGTGATCAAGGCCGCCGTCTGCAATGTGCTTGGCTTGCCGGTCGGCGACTGCTTCCGCTTCGACATCGATCCCGCCTCGATCACGACCATCGTGTCGGGCGACTGGGGCTCCAAGCTCCTGCGAATGAATGAAGCGGCCTGACGAGGAAATTCCGGATGCGGATGGTCATTTTCGGTCTCACCGTCACGTCTTCATGGGGAAACGGCCACGCCACGCTGTGGCGCGGGCTGATCCGCGCTCTCGCCCGGTTGGGCTGGTCCATCACCTTTTTCGAACGCGACACTCCCTACTATGCCGGGGCCCGCGATCTGGATCAGCTCGACGGCGGCAACGTCGTCATCTATCCGGACTGGGAGGACATCCGCCGCGTTGCGGAGCGGGCGATGAAGCAAGCGGATGTCGTCGTCGTCACCTCCTACTGCCCCGACGCCGTTGAGGCTTCGCGCCTGGCCCAGCAGGCAAGTCGCGGGCTGCGTGTCTTCTACGATCTCGATACTCCGGTCACGCTTGCCCGCGTCGAGCACGGTGAGCGTCCGCCCTATTTCGGACCAGAGGGCCTTGCCGATTACCACCTCGTCCTGAGCTACACCGGCGGCTCGGCGCTCGAGGCGCTCAAGACGGTTCTGGGTGCGCGCCAGGTGATGCCGCTCTACGGGCATGTCGATCCGGACCGGCATCGGCCGGCCGAGAAGCGGGCCGAATTCGCCGGCGATCTGTCCTATCTCGGGACCTACGCGGCAGATCGCCAGGCCGGCGTCGAAGAGCTGCTGGTCCGCCCGGCCATGCGCCTGCCCGATCAGCGCTTCATCATTGGCGGCGCACAGTATCCGCAGGAATTCCCGTGGAGCGACAACATCTTCTTCGTCAGGCATCTGCCGCCCGCCGACCATCCGGCGTTCTTCTCATCGTCGCGGCTGACGCTGAACGTCACCCGGGAAGCCATGGCACAAAAGGGCTGGTGCCCGTCGGGACGGCTCTTCGAAGCGGCCGCGTGTGGGGCTGCCATCATCACCGACGCATGGCCAGGCCTCGCGGACTTCTTCGAACCCGGCCGCGAAGTCCTGTTGGCGCATGACACGGATGACGTGGTCGCCGCGCTGCAATTGCCGGAGCACCAACTCGATGGCATCCGAAGGCGTGCCCGCGAGCGGGTCCTGAGCGAGCACACGTCTGCCAGGCGTGCGGCGGAACTGGATAGAATGCTGGCCGACACCTTGCAAAATCCGGTCGGCGAACCGATCGAGGAAGCAGTCTGATGTTGGGCATTGTGCCCGCTGCCGGACGCGGCAGCCGCATTCAACCGCTCGGTTTCTCGAAGGAGCTGCTGCCGGTTGGCAGCCGGATCGACGGCCAGACCGAACGTCCCTGCGCCGTAAGCGAGTATCTGGTGCGGCGCATGGTCCAGGCCGGCGTCGACAAGATCTGCTTCATCATCGGATCGGGCAAATCCGACATTCTCGAATACTACGCAGCCGGCTACGGCGACGCGGCGGCGCTTTTTGTGGTGCAGCCCAACCCTATCGGTCTCTGCGATGCGATTTTCCGGGCAGCGCCCCTCGTGGCGCCCGACGAGGTCGTCCTGATCGGCCTTCCAGATACGATCTGGTTTCCCGAGGACGGATTCTGTCATTTGCCCGACGATCAGCTTTCATTTCTGCTCTTCCCCGTTGACAGCCCGGAATTCTTCGATGCCGTCTGTACCGGAGACGACGAGCGCGTGATCGAAATCCAGGTCAAACGACAGGATGCCTCCACGAACTGGGTTTGGGGCGCGTTCAAGATGCCCGGCCAGATCCTGCATCGGCTTGCGGCACTCTGGCGCGAGCGGGATGGTCGTGACGAATATATCGGTACATTGATCAACGCCTACCTTGCGGCCGGGGGTGTAGCCTACGGGATCAAAGCCGGCTCCGCTTATGTCGATGTCGGCACTTTCAACGGCTATCGCACAGCCCTGCGGTTGCTTGAAAACGGCGTCCCGTCAGCTCATCAACAGTCCGCAACGATCATGCCCGGCACGCATTCGCATGTACCCGTCGTTCCGGGCGAAGGAGCCTGAACATGTTGCATTCCCATGCCGAAATCCGCCGGCGCATCGACGCGCTCGGCCCGTGGTTCCACAACATGGAACTGGCCGGCGTCGAAACCGCGCCCGACCACTTTCTCGGCAATTACCCACTGATCAAATGGCGCAAATTCGCCGACGCCATACCCGCCGATCTGGCTGGCAAGACCGTGCTGGATATTGGCTGCAACGCCGGCTTCTACTCGATCGAGATGAAACGGCGAGGCGCCGCCCATGTCCTCGGCATCGATTTCGACGAGGCCTATCTGGCGCAGGCCCGCTTTGCCGCCGAGATCGCGGACTGCGAGATCGAATTCCAGAAACTGTCGGTCTACGACGTCGGTGCCCTGCGCGAGACATTTGACGTCGTGCTGTTCATGGGAGTGCTTTACCATCTGCGCCACCCCTTGCTCGCCCTCGACCTGATCCGTGAGCACGTCGCCGGCGATCTGATGATCTTCCAGTCGATGCAACGAGGCAGTAAGGAGCTGCCCGAGCTGGAAGAGAACTATCATTTCTGGACGCATGATTTGTTCGACCGGCCGGAATTTCCCAAGCTGCATTTCATCGAACACCGCTATGCCGACGATCCGACCAACTGGTGGATACCGAACCGGGCCTGCACCGAAGCGATGCTGCGCAGCGCCGGTTTCGAGATCGTTCTACATCCCGAGCAGGAGGTCTATTTCTGCCGCGCTGCCGGCGCGCCGGCCGGCGGCGGCGCGATTTACCCGTCGAAAGGAAAGCTCCATGATTGAAGCCGCGATGATCTGGAACGAGCCCAACAACAAATCGCATTGGGACCCAGAGCTCGACCCCGATTGGAGCCGCTTTGCCAGGATGGCGGTCCTGTCGGCGGACGCGATCGCGTCCGAGAACCCGGCTCTGACAAAAGTGCTTGGCGGCATCTCGCCGATAGATCCCGGCTTTATCACGCGCATGAAGGAATACGGCGTGCTGGACCATGTCGATGCCGTCGCGGTACACGGCTTTCCTCTCGATTGGAACCTGTGGCAAATCCAGGAATGGCCGCAGAAGATCGGCGAGATCGCGACCGTCACCGATCTTCCCATCTGGGTCAGCGAGGTCGGCGTATCGACCTTCGGGGCCGAGGAAATACAGGTCTGGGGACTGAAGCGCACCGCCGAATTGCTGCTCGGCAACGCACCGCGCATCCAGTGGTACAGCCTCTACGACCTTCCGCGTGAATGGGAAGCAACGACGCGGCATCGCGAAGCGGAGGGATCCTCCTACTATCGTCATTTCCACATGGGGCTGCTGCGCCAGGACGGCACGCCGAAGCCGGCGCTGGAGGAATTCCTGCGCTACACACCCGCAATGGGGCTGGTGCAGTGGTTTCATTTCGAGGACCCGCGACTTGACGACGCCGTCGCCTGGATGAAGCGGCTCGGCGTCACCAACATGCGCACGGGGCTTTCCTGGGCCGACAGCTTCAGGCCGAATGCGTTGGACTGGTTCGATCGACAGATGGAGGCACTTGCCGATTTCGACGTCACGGTCACCTTCTGCTTCACGCCTGAACATCGTGGAATGATGCCTCACCACACCAGCCCTCCATTGGTGCCCGAGGAATTCGCCGAGTTCTGTGCAACGATGGTCCGCCGCTACGCGCCCGTCATGACATCCGCCTCGCGCCCGACGCAGCGGGCCTCGGCTGCGTGAGGCTCTCATGCGACCCGGTCCGCGATCATTGGATGCATTGACCGAAGTGGAAGCTCACGGGTCCACCAATTCACTGCCTCTGGCACCGTGGCTCGGCCGGCCATGACGCTCACCGTCCTCAATGTCGCCTATCCCCTTGCGCCTGTCGGACCTGATGCGGTCGGGGGTGCCGAGCAGGTCCTGTCGATGCTCGATCGGGCACTGGTTCGCATGGGTCACCGGTCGATCGTCGTCGGCTGCCGGGGCTCCAGCGCGAGCGGCACGCTTGTGGAGACACCGGCGGAAAGTGGCGTGCTCGACGAGGCGGCCAAGAGCCGCGCGCAGCAGGCTCATCGCACCGCAATAGCCGCTGCCCGCGCCAGTTGGCCGATCGATGTGGTTCATCTGCATGGCATCGATTTCGATGCCTATCTGCCAGACGATGGCCCGACCTTGGTGACGCTTCACCTGCCGCTGGACTGGTATCCGGCCGAGGCACTGCGCCCGACGCGCGACGACCTGTGGCTTCATGCGGTCTCGGCCGCCCAGCAGAAAACCGCGCCATCAGGCGCCAGACTGGCGGCGCCGATTCCGAACGGCGTCGACATAGAGGCGCTCAGCCTGCCGCAAGCGAAGCGCGAGTTCGCATTGGTTCTCAGCCGGATCTGCCCGGAAAAGGGCATCCACCTGGCGTTGGACGCAGCCAAGCAAGCAGGTGTGCCGCTGGTTGTCGGCGGCAAGGTCTATCCCTATGAAACGCACGCGCGCTACTTTCGCGACGAGGTCCAACCTCGCCTCGATGGCCGCCGCCGCTTCCTTGGTCCGCTCGGTTTCACCGCCAAGCGGCGCTTTCTTAACGCAGCGCGCTGTCTGGTCATTCCGAGCCTTGCCGCCGAGACCAGCTCACTTGTCGCCATGGAGGCGCTGGCCTGCGGCACACCGGTTGTCGCCTTTCCGAAAGGTGCGCTTCCCGATGTCATCGAGCACGGCAGGACAGGCTTTCTCGTCAATACGATCGACGAGATGGCGCAAGCCATCATTGCGGCGTCCAGCCTGGACGCCGAGACATGCCGGGCCGAGGCGCGGCGGCGGTTTTCGCTGGAACGAATGATCTCGTCTTACATGGACGCCTATCAAGCGCTGGCACGACTCGGCACCGATGCCGGGCGCCTCGCCGCCACACCGTGAGCAAGCCTGTGTTGCGCAGCGAGATCATCGATGATCCGGCGCGATTCGATACCCTTGCGCCGCATTGGTGGAGATTGTGGGAGCAGAGTTCCTCGGCGACGCCGTTTCAATCTCCCGCCTGGCTGGTGCCATGGTGGCGCACATTCGCGCCCGGTGACCTGGCGACGGTCGCGGTCTGGCGCGGAGGCGATCTGATTGGGCTGGCGCCGCTCTATCTCGAGCACGGAACCGCTGGGTCGAAACTTCTTCCGGTCGGCATCTCGCTCAGCGACTATCTGGACATCCTGTGTGTCCCCGGCACCGAGGCTCAGGTCGTCGCGATCATTGCCGAAAAGATCCTCTCGGTCGGCTGGTCGCAATGGATTCTGTCGGATTTGCCGGAAGGCGGTGCCGGTCTTGCGGTTACACACCCCGGTCTGAAGGCGGGGCGGCCAGCCGCACATGGCGCTTGCCCCGTGCTCGCCATCGCCGGCGACGAAACCCTTGCGGGCTGCGTGCCCTCCCGACGCAGGCGGCAGTTGCGACGGGCGCGCCAGGCGGCGTCCAGACGCGGCCGGACTGCGTTGTCGTCGGCACGAGGCGATGCCCAAAGTTTCCTCGACCAGTTGATCCGCCTGCACCACGCGCGCTGGGCCGGACACGGAGGTGGCGTGTTGGCCGATGTCGCCGTGGAGCAATTCCACAGGCGCGCAGTACCCTTGCTCGACGCTCGCGGCCTGGTCCGATGCTGGCTGTTGGCAATCGATGGCAAGACCGTCGGCGCCTATTACGGCTTCCACCATCGCGGTCGCGCCTATGCCTATCTCGGCGGCTTCGACCCTGCCTATGCCGAGGAGAGTCCAGGTGCGATCCTGATCGGCCACGCGATCGCGGAGTCGATCCGCGAGGGTGCCCGCGAGTTCGATTTCCTGCGTGGTCAGGAGGCCTACAAATACGGCTGGGGCGCCATCGACAGGTGGACGATGCGCAGGGTCTGGACGCGGAGCTGATAGCATGAGTGCAGCCGGGTCAAAATCCGCCCAGCGCCGGATGGCGATTAGATCGGTCATAGAAGGCTGCATGGCCGATGGTGTTTGCGCCGAAGCCGTCGTCGCCAGGCTGGCGCTTCACCTGGGGATGGAGATCAGGGTGGCGGAATTGGCGGAGATCGTGCTGGAGGTCGTTCCCTCGAATTCGCAAGAAACGGAACGGCTGCAAGAGGTAGCCGGGCTGCTTCGCCGCAAACCCGGCGCCTTTGCCACCTTGCGAGCGACGGGAGCGGCCGTTCGGCATGCACGCGACGACGACGAGACCGATGCCGCTGTCGTCAGGCGGCTGGCGTTGAGCTTCGATGCGGCCGCAGCGATTTCGCAAACAGCGAGTGTCCAGCTCGCATCGCTCGGTGATGAGGAAAAGCTGTCGGCCACGACCGAGGAAGTCGCTGCATGGCTCAAGGAGCAGGACTTCACCGGAACCGGCCGGGACATTCTGGACATTGGTTGCGGCATCGGCCGTTTCGAGCGTGCGCTTGCCAAATCATTCAACCGGATGGTCGGCATCGATATATCCTCGCGGATGATCTCCGTTGCCTCCGACCGATGCGCCGCGTTGGGCAATGTCGAGTTGCGGCAAACCTGCGGTCTTGATCTGACCGAATTCGACGACAGCAGTTTCGATTGCGTGCTGGCGGTCGACAGCTTTCCTTATCTGGTTCTGGCCGGCATGGCCGAGCGGCATTTCGATGAGATCGCACGCATTCTGAAACGACCGGGCTGGCTGGCCCTGCTGAACTATTCCTATCGCGGATCGCTTTTTTTGGACCGCGCCGATATCGGCCGTCTGGCGGAAGCTCACCAATTGCGGGTCGTCATCAATGGCGAGAAGCCGTTTCGGTCATGGGATGGCGACGCCTTCCTGCTTGCTCGTGACGGCGGAACATTACCGCGCGCCGCCAGTTCGGACGTCGAACAAGAGGCGCTGAAGAGCGTCACCGATCCGAAGGAGGAAATCATGGCATCCGGCGACAAAAAACATTTCGGCCGCGGCACCCAGGGCAAGGGTACCGGCGCCGGCGCGATGACCGACCTGCCCAAGGACAAGGTCGGAGGAAACGCGGTTCTGTCCAATCGCGACAAGAAACAGCACAGCGAGGAGCGCGGACTGGATGGCAATCGCATCAAGTCCGATCAATATCAGGACCATGCAGCGAACCAGTTGCCGAAGGATTGAACGGCGTCACGCCGCATTCTTGGCCCGCGGCGATGTAAGATTAAGGAAATAAACCTGTGCAAGGGCCGCCGGTAATCATGCCGGCGGTGGACATCGCCTTGTAATCTCGAGCATTTGTCACCACACTAAGGTCAAGGGACTGCTATTATCAAGAGAATTTGGATGTCTCGTTCGAGGGATGATACG
This sequence comes from Mesorhizobium sp. B2-5-4, assembly GCF_006441095.1. Classification (NCBI taxonomy): domain Bacteria; kingdom Pseudomonadati; phylum Pseudomonadota; class Alphaproteobacteria; order Hyphomicrobiales; family Phyllobacteriaceae; genus Mesorhizobium; species Mesorhizobium sp. B2-5-4. The sequence goes on from NZ_VFUR01000008.1 coordinate 132,421, forward strand.
GTGGACCCACAATTCGGTCTGGCTATGGACCAGGAGATCACTTCTCTCCTCGACGCCATAGAGCAGGAAAAAATTCCAGACCGGCTGACCAGGCTGGCGATGGAGTTGCAAAACGCGCTGATCGAGAAGCGTCGACGTGACGTGAAGAACTGACTATCTGCGGCTGTCACCCTCGATACCGAGTTGACCATCCGATAGATGATTTCGTCTCTCCATCAATGTCTGCAGTGAACTCTCCCCAAGCAACTCGAGAATATTGGCGCGGGCACGATTCAGCCGACTTTTGACCGTCCCTACCGCGCAGCCGCATATCTCGGCCGTTTCCTCATAGCTTACTCCCAGAACGCCGATCAGCATCAGAACCTCGCGTTGGTGTTCGGGTAGCCTTTGAATGGCGCCGTGAACTTCCTTGCTCTGAACGCTCCATTCCTGGGTCGCTTCCGAAATCGGCCTTGAAGATGCACAGTCGAGCAGGCCTGGCGCTTCCCTGGCAGCAATCTTGATCCGGGTATAGTAAGTGTTGCGCATGATGGTGAAGAGCCACGATTTCATGCGTGTGCCGGGTTCGAACTTGTCGATGTTGGCGAGCCCCTTGGTCAGCGTCTCCTGCACCAGATCGTCGGCATCGTCGGGGACGCGACAGAAGGTGCGCGCGAAAGCCCGGAGGGCGGGTATGAGGTCAACGATGGAAACTTCATTGGTTTCCTGATCGGCCGAAATGTAGCCTCCGGATGACAATGGTCCAGCTCCCAGAAGAAAGAGTGTACGAATGCAGCCCCTGCTAAATGCATGGAAGTTTGGTTCGTTCCTCGCGCCGAGGACAACTCTTCAGAAATTCGACAGGCCGCAACGATGACGCCTGCTTCAGTGATGGATCGGCGGCGCACCCGTTCTTTTGGGAACAAAGCCGCACACCGGCAGTTAAAAGCCCTGCGGGCCTGGTTTGCAGCCACGCCTTTGGCTCACATTGCGGCCTTATGATTGGCCGGTCTCTTTGGCCGCCTCTTCTCGCTGCTTTTTCAGCACCTCGTCGGTCCCGACCAGCTTCTTTGCTCCGCCTGGAATGGCTGTGGACACGACCGCTGGCGGGTCGCTCGCGGGAAAAGAATCCTCCAACCCGGCCTGCAGTTGATCCTCGAGCGTCTGCGGTTCTTCGGAGCGGCCGGGCGTCCTGCGGGTTTCTGTCTTTTCCAGCGACTGTTTCTTCTTTGGCGAATCGTTCGCTTCCCGGATCACGGCATAAAGCTGCTCGATCGCGAATTCCTTGATCGTTTCGAAATCGGCCCGGTCGTCCTTCGTCGCTTCGATCTGGGCGACCATGGTCTTCTCGAACCGCTCAAGGCTTTCACCTCCACAGGCGTGGGAAAGCCGCAGCAATGCTTCGTGCAGCATCATCGGAGTGAAATGAGCTGAAGCCTCAAGCCTGAGTTGCCGCAGACGATCCGGAGTGGCGGCCTGAAAGTTTGACATGGCGGTGTCCTCTCTCTCACAAGCGTGTCAACGACAATTGATCGCCGATGTTCCGCCACGCCTGAAGATACTTCACGTCCCGCGAATCACAGGAACCAGCTTGCCGCCAGACCCGCCGACGCCGAAAAAATCGCCAGGGTCGTCGCGCCACCCAGGATGTTCGTGCTTTTGCTGTTGACCTTGTCACCCATGATCTTGCGATTGTTCGTCATGATGAGAATGAGAAGCAGGAGCGGAGGCGTGGAAAACCCTTGCACGATGCCCGACCAGACCATGGCTTTCATCGGATTGAAGCCGAGGAAATTGAGACCCACCGCCACCAATGTGATTGTCCCGATCGCCATGTAGAATTTAGGGGCCTGCCGGGGTTTGGCATTCAACCCATTCTTCCATCCCATCGCTTGGGCGAAATCGAAGGCAGCGCCAGCCGTCATGACCGGCACAGCCAGAAAGCCGACGCCAATTACGCCTGCGGCAAAAAGAATTCCCGCCGCATCGCCGGCAAGCGGCCGCAGCGCTTCGGCGGCCTGCGCCGCGGTGTCGATCTGAGTCTGGCCGGCCTTGTAGAGCGTCGACCCTGTCGAAAGAATGATGAAATACATGATCAGATTGGAGAACGTCATGCCGATCAGGATATCGCGGCGGGATCGGCGGAGCTCGCCCTCGGTGGCGCCCTTGCGCTCTTCAAGGGTCGTTCTGCCCTTGGCAATCTCCTCCTCCACCTCCTGGTTCGACTGCCATGTGTAAAGGTATGCGGAGAGGGTCGTTCCGACGATGGCGACCAGGATGGACAGGTATTCGCGGCTGAACTCGATCCTTGGCAGCAGCGTGCCGCGCAGGACCGAAGCTGCATCCGGTTTGGCAAGCAGGGCGGAGACCACATAGGCAAGCAGCGCCAGCGCCAGCCATCGGAACACATTGCGGATCAAGGTGTAGGATCCAAATACCTGCAGGGCAAAAATGACGATCGCGACGACAATGACGATCAGTGGACCAGACATCGGAACGAACAACATAACGGCCGCCGACATGGCGCCAAGGTCGGCGGCTGCCTCGATCGTATTGCCAATCAGCACGCCCGTCAGAACAGACCATAGCAGCCAACGCGGATAGAAATCGGATATGACCTTGAATAGCCCACGACCCGAAACCTGACCAAGTTTGGATGAAAGATAGACGACGAGATACATCATCGGCAGAGTAACCGGTGCCGTCCACAGCAGGTCGGGCCCAAATCGGGCTCCGGCACTGGCGTAGGTACCGATCGCCGAACAATCGTCGTCAGCCGCGCCGGTAATCAGTCCAAGCCCGAGGGCCCGGACAACGCCGCCTTCCTTTCGCTCGCTTTTCCTCTGGCCGGCACTATCCAGTGGCTCGCTCATTGGAAGCGCATCTTTACCGAGGGCATGCAAAACGTCATGACAAACATTCCAACCAGGTGCCGACAAAGCGGGATTGAAGCTGCGCCAAGACGCGGCTCGAACCACTGGTAAGGCTTTTTGTTCCTGGAGAGCGTCGGGGTCCCGACAGCCGCCCCGGCCGCCGCTTCCGACATGTCACGATTTCTTGTGATGAAGGAACCAACCTGTGCTTCACCGGTTCGGCCCTATCACCGGAGCGATCCTGACATGGCAAATGCAGCAGAAATTCTCGTCGACACACTCATCGCCTGGGACGTGGACGTGGTGTTCGGCTTGCCGGGAGACGGCATAAACGGCGTCATGGAGGCGCTGCGCACCCGGCGGGACAAGATAGCCTTCGTGCAGGTCCGGCACGAAGAGTCGGCTGCCTTCATAGCGTGCGCCTACGCCAAATGGACAGGAAAGCTAGGCGTCTGCCTGGCAACGTCCGGTCCCGGCGGAACGCATCTTCTGACCGGCCTTTATGACGCCAAGCTCGACCAGGCTCCGGTGCTTGCGATCACGGGCATGCAGTTCCACGATCTGATCGAGACGTTCACGCAGCAGGATGTCGATCTGACGCGCGTGTTCAACGATGTCTCCGTTTACAACGCCCATGTCTCCGATGCCGCGCATATGGAAAATGTTGCCAGCCTCGCCTGCCGAACCGCGCTGGCGCGTAAGGGCGTCGCCCATCTTTCGATTGCCAGTGACGTGCAGGAGCAAGAGGGCAATCCCTCAAAGCGCAGCAAACGCAACCGCCCGGCGCACACGCCGCAGCAAATGTTCGCCGGCCACACCATGCCGCCGGACGCCGAGCTTGACGAAGCAGCCGCCATTCTGAACCGCGCCTCGCGAGTGACGATCCTGGCCGGACGCGGCGCCATCGGCGCGGCCGCGGAACTCGAACATGCCGCGCATCTGCTGCAGGCACCTGTCGCGAAGGCCTTGCTGGGCAAGGCGGTGCTGCCGGACGACCATCCTCACACGACCGGCGGGATAGGCATCCTCGGAACCCTGGCTTCACAAGAAGCGATGGAGACCTGCGACGCGGTGCTGATCGTCGGTTCCACCTTCCCCTACATCGAATACTACCCCAAGCCCGGGCAGGCCCGTGGCGTCCAGATCGACTGCGATGCGCAGCGCATTGGCCTGCGCTTTCCGGTCGAGGCCGGCCTTGTCGGGGACGCCGCCGAGACATTGCGCGCGCTCAATCAACGTCTGACCCAAAAGCCTTCCGGTGAATTCCTGCAACACTCCCAGGAAACCATGACGAGATGGCGCCAGATGATGAGGCAATCCGAAGACGCGCGGACGCATCCGCTGAAGCCGCAAACGATTGCCCGGGCGTTCGGCCAAAGACTGGCCGACGACACGGTGCTGGCCACCGACTCCGGTCAGAACACGGAGCTTGCCGCCCGCCATGTCGATCTTCGAAGCGGCCAGGCGTTTGGCGTATCCGGATCGCTGGCATCCATGGCTTGCGGCCTTACCTATGCCATCGCCGCCGGCATTGCATTTCCCGGTCGACCGGTCGCCGCTATCGTGGGAGACGGAGGTTTTGCCATGCAGCTGGGCGAATTCTCGACGGCGGTGCGCTACAAGATTCCGCTGAAGATTCTGGTCATCAAGAACAACATGCTCAATCAGATCGCCTGGGAGCAGATGATGTTTCTGGGTAATCCGCAATTCGGTTGCGAACTGCAGCCGATCGATTTTGCCAAGGCGGCGGAAGCGATGGGCGCAAGCGGTTTTCGCATCGAGCGGGCCGATCAGATCGAGACTATTCTCGACGAGGCCTTTGCAACCGAAGGTCCGGTTGTGATCGAAGCGCTGGTCGATGCCTATGAGCCGTTGATGCCGCCCAGGATGCCGCCCGACTATGCCAAGAATTTCCGCCAGGCCTTGCCGCAGACGCCGGGGCACGAGCGCATCGAAGAAAATATCGCCCGGGAGCCGGCGAAGTCGATGATGGATGCCTAGAGCAATTCCCGCGAAAATGCGAAGCGGTTTTGCGTTCGGAATTGCGTAACAAACATATAGAGCATTGGAGGCGAACCTGTTTTCGCCGGAAATACTCTGGAGCCGCGAAATGCAGCCAGGAGAGCAATGCCCCAGAGGCGTGCCATGAGCTTCGACGCACTCTTCTCGACTTCTATCTGCTATGGCAGCGGCGCCCCGCAAGCCGGTTGGACGCTGGCGTTTCCGATTACATTTCCGCTCGCGGCGGCTGTGTCGCTGTACATTGCTGGCGCCAGCCGGCTCTGGCGTCGGAGCGGACACGGACGTCCTTTGCGGTCGCGGCAGGCCTTGCTGTTTTTCGCCGGCTGGGCCGCACTGGCGGTCGCGCTTGTAAGCCCGATCCACGCATTGGGCGAACATGTGTTTGCCGCTCACATGGTCGAGCACGAACTGCTGATGGCCATCGCGGCACCGCTGCTGGTCGCTTCCCGACCGATGGCGGCAATGATGTGGGCGCTGCCCGCGCGGCTGCGCCAGACGCTCGGCGCGGCTGGGCACGCAAACATATTTCAGGTGATCTGGGCTGTCATGAGCCGCCCTGTGGTCGCGACTTTACTGCACGGAATCGCGATATGGACATGGCATGTTCCAGCGCTGTTTGAGGCTGCGCTCCAGCAGGGCTTTCTGCACTATGCCCAGCATGCGAGTTTTCTCGGCACCGGGCTTCTGTTCTGGTGGGTGCTGCTGCCCCGCCCTGGCCGCGAACAAGACTGTGGCGGTGCGGTCATGCATCTTTTCTTCACCTCGCTGCACACCGGCTTGCTCGGGGCATTGTTTGTCGTTTCGCGCAGGCTGTGGTACCCGGAAAATGCCATCGGCTCGAAACTGTGGGGCCTCAGCCCACTCGAGGATCAGCAATTGGCGGGCCTGTTGATGTGGATTCCGGCCGGCCTGATCTATGGCGGAGCCGCACTGCTCCTGGCCGCTTTCTGGATTGGAACAAGCGGGCGGCGCCACGCTTCCCACCTGCCCATCATCTAGAGCCGCGCTTCCGCCGTATGCTGAAGAACGGCCGCCCCTCGCCTTGGTTCGACAAAGTATTCCCTGAGTTCGCGCTCTTTCCAGGGACGGTAGCGTTGCCAAGCATCCTTTTGCAACCAACCGCGTTATGGCCTTGACAACGATGGTGGATCCTTCATGGCAAGGTGCGTGAGTCCGGCGGCCCGCCCTCGTACGCGGAAACGACCGCTGATGCCGCTCACCTGCACATGGCCAAAACAGTGGGCCAGCACAGCGCCAATGCTGGTCCTGGCTGGATGCAGCGACTGGCAGTCCGCGCTTCATCCACACGGTGCGAATGCCCGAAGGATCCTTGACCTGATCTGGTCCTTCAGTGCGGTTGCGACGGGCACATGGCTGCTTGTCATGCTGGTCTTGGCGGCAGCGCTTCTGCGTCGCCCTCCGACCGAGACAACGCATTTGCCACTTGAGATCGATGTCCGGCAGGAACGTCGGTTTACGCGCCTTGTCGCAAGCGCCATCGCTTTGACCGTTCTCGTGCTCGTCATACTGACGACGATGAGCTTTTTCGCGGGCAAATCCATTGCTTCGCTGAGCGGAACGGAAACGCTCACCGTCCGGGTCACCGGGCATCAATGGTGGTGGGAGGTCCGTTACTTCGGGAATGAACCGTCGCAAGCGATCGTCACGGCAAACGAGATCCATATTCCCGTTGGCGACCCGGTCAAGGTCGAGCTCGATTCGCTCGATGTCATTCATAGCTTCTGGGTGCCAAGCCTCGCCGGCAAAAGGGATCTCATCCCGGGCCGGCCAAGCGAGCTCACGCTTATTGCGGACAAACCCGGAACCTATCGCGGCCAATGCGCCGAGTTCTGCGGCTATCAGCACGCCCATATGGCCATCACCGTCGTTGCGGAAAGCCGCGAAGCTTTCGATGCGTGGCGATCCAGGCAGGACGCCGCGGCGCCCGCGCCCGCCGGCGAAGAAGAACGCCGCGGCCAGCGGGCTTTTCTTTCTACCGGCTGTGCACTCTGCCACACGATAAGAGGCACACCGGCCAGCGGAACGCTTGGACCTGATCTTACCCATCTCGCAAGCCGCCGCGCACTGGCTGCGGATACGTTGGCCATCACCCCAGGGGCGCTTGCTGCCTGGATAGCCGATCCGCAGTCCATGAAGCCCGGCGCCAAGATGCCGCGCATTGCCCTCAGCGCCGACGATCTCAATGCCGTCGTCACCTATCTTGGAAGCCTTGAATGAGCGGCGTTGCGGGAACGTCAGCCGAGCATGAACAGGAGGTGCTGAAAGGCGTGCGGGACACCGGCCTCGATGAGGCGAGGCTGCGCGCCTTTCTGGCGCATGCCTGGCGAACGCCGAAAGGCCTCTATGGCTGGCTGGTCACTGTCGATCACAAGCTGATCGGCCGGCGCTATATCGTGACGGCTTTCCTGTTCCTCATCCTTGCAGGTCTGTCCGCGCTGGCGATGCGGTTCCAGCTTGCCCGGCCCGAAGCCGGCTACATCGGTCCCGATCTCTACAACCAGCTGTTCACCATGCATGGCACGACGATGATGTTTCTGTTCGCCGTACCGGTGATGGAGGCGTTCGCCATCTACCTGGTGCCGCTGATGATCGGGACCCGCAATGTCGCCTTCCCGCGCCTCAATGCCTTCAGCTACTGGGTCTATCTTTTTGGCGGGCTGATGATCTGGATCGCCTTTGCCTTCGAAACTGGCGCCGACGCCGGCTGGTTCTCCTATGTTCCGCTCGCCGGACCTGAATACGGCATCGGTAAGCGGCCCGATTTCTGGGCGCAGATGGTGACTTATACGGAAGTGTCCGCACTCGCGGTCGCTGTCGAGATCATTGCGACAGTGTTCAAACAACGCGCGCCGGGCATGTCGCTCGACCGCATCCCGCTCTATGTCTGGTCGGTCCTCGTCACCGCTTTCGTCATACTGTTCGCCATGCCCGCGGTGATGGTATCGAGCACGATGCTGATCCTCGACCGGTTGGTCGGCACGAAATTTTTCGATGCTGCCGCGGGGGGAGATGCACTGCTGTGGCAGCATCTGTTCTGGTTCTTCGGTCATCCCGAGGTCTACATTATCTTCATTCCGGCGACCGGCTTTGTCTCCGCGATCCTGCCGACCTTCGCCCGGCGCCCGGTCTTCGGCTATCTCGGGATCGTGCTGTCGCTGGTCGCGATCGGCTTCCTCTCCTTTGGCCTGTGGGTGCACCACATGTTCGCCACCGGTCTGCCCCAGCTCGGCGAGAGCTTCTTCACCGCTTCCTCGATGATGATCGCCATTCCGAGCGGCATTCAGATCTTCTGCTGGATCGCGACGATCTGGGACGGCCGGCCGAGCTTCGGCACGCCCATGCTTTTCGTGCTCGGCTTCATCTTCACCTTCGTGATCGGCGGACTGACCGGGGTCATGGTCGCCTCGGTACCGCTCGACCTGCAGGTGCACGACACCTATTTCGTGGTTGCCCATTTCCATTACGTGCTGGTCGGCGGCGCCGTCTTTCCCCTGCTCGGCGCCGTCTATTACTGGTTCCCCAAGATCACCGGCCGCATGCTGTCTGAAAGGCTTGGCCGCTGGAACTTCTGGCTGGTCTTTCTCGGGTTCAATCTCACCTTCTTCCCCATGCACATTCTGGGTCTGCAAGGCATGCCGCGCCGTGTTTACACCTATCCGCCGGCGAGCGGCTGGGGCGAGATGAACCTCTTCATCAGCCTCTCGTCGCTGGTGGTGTTCGCCGGTTTTGCGCTTTTCTTCCTGAACATCCTGCTCAGCCTTCGCAACGGCCGCATTGCCGGAGATAATCCCTGGCAGGCGAGCACGCTCGAATGGGCGACGACTTCTCCGCCGCCCTCCTACGATTTTTCGCGGCTGCCGGTGGTAAACCACCGCGAACCGCTCTGGGCCGAACCCGACATGCTCCTCGTCGTCGAAGGCCTGCGCGTCGATGCCCGCGAGGTGCTCGCCGGCACGGTCGCCGACGCGGTGCCGCAACTGAGGGTGCCATCGGCCGACAATTCGATTTGGCCGCTGCTCTCGGCCATCGCGGTTGGCGGCGCATTTCTCGGCTCGATATTCACGCCATGGGCGGTGGTCTGGGGCGCTATACCGGTCTCGATTGGTTTCATCTGTTGGTTCTGGCCGAAAGGCGAACCGGAGGACGAGGAATGAGGCAGCGTCCTGTCGCCGATGTCAGTCACCTGCCCACATATGATTTCGGGGCGGCGAGCCCGATGTGGTGGGGAACCCTTGCCTTCATCGCCCTTGAGGCGACGGGTTTCGCCTTGGCGATCGGCACCTATTTCTATCTGGCTGTGCTGGCCCCGCATTGGCCGATCGGGGCGCCGGCACCAGATCTGCTGCCAGGCACGACAGTATTGGTTATTCTGCTGGCGAGCATCGTGCCCAACCATCTGCTCGAACTTTGGGCGCGCCGTCAGGACCTCGCGAAAGTTCGCCTTGGCATGATCATCATGTCGATCGCCGGAATTCTTCCGCTGATCGTTCGTGTCTGGGAATTTCCGGCGCTGCGGATTTCCTGGGATCAGAACGCCTACGGCTCGATCGTCTGGTTCCTGCTCGGGCTGCACACAACGCATCTCCTTACCGATGTCGGGGACACGATCGTCCTTGCGGCTCTCATGTTCACGCAAAAAGGCAAGGCCGGCCGACGCTTCAGCGACGTCTCGGACAACGCCTTCTATTGGGACTTCGTGGTCGTCTCATGGGTCGTGCTCTATCTTATCATCTACTGGGCCCCGAGGATGTGAGATGCAGGCGATCCGCACCGGCGTTTCCTGGGCAGGCCTGGTCAGTGGACCAGCCGCGTGGGCCATAACGCTGCAGCTCGATTATTCAACCGCGTTCTGGCAATGCCACGCCAGCTTTTGGCCCACTGCCTTGTTCTCGTTGATAGGTGCCGCCGCCGCCACGGCAGGCGCGCTGCTGTCGTGGCGCGCGATTCATGACCGAGGCCATGGCACGAGCCCGCCCCTTAAAGCGCGCACTCGCATGTTTCTGGCCAGGACTTCGGTCGGCATTGGAGCGCTGTTCACGCTCGTGATGCTGACACAAATGTTGGCAGGGCTGACCTTCAGCGGGTGCGAACTGTGATGGCGCCACGGAGCGGGCTATTGGCCGTGCGCCGCCGTGCGCTTCGGCATGCGGTGAGCGCTCCAGTCCCGGCCGCCATCTCTTATGCGATCGCGTCCGTTTTGGCATCGTTGGCGTTTTGCACGCACCTGCAGGCGAGCGAAATCCAGAAGGGTGAATATCTTACCCGGGCGGCCGACTGCATCGGCTGCCACACGTCCAATCCCAGCCGCCCATTCGCCGGAGGCTATCGCGTCCCAACGCCGTTTGGCGACGTCTTTTCCACCAACATCACACCGGACCTCGATACGGGCATCGGGCGCTATTCCGCGGATGAGTTCATACGAGCCGTCCAGCAAGGCGTCAGGCGTGACGGGGCCGACCTTTATCCCGCCATGCCCTATGACAGCTTCGCAGCGATGAACCGCGAGGACGTGCTCGCGATCCGGTCCTATCTACTGGCGCAGCCGCCGATCTCCCAGCCGCGCCCAGCAAACATCCTGCCTTTTCCGTTCAACCAGCGATGGACTCTGGCGCTGTGGAAGCTCGCGAACTTGCACAGCGGCGGTTTCATCCCGGATCGGAGCCGAACCGCCGCATGGAACAGAGGGGCCTATCTTGTCGAAGTGCTCGGTCACTGCGGTGCCTGTCACACGCCGCGAAATACGACGTTCGGCATGGATGACAATCGCAAGCTTGCCGGCGGCAGCGCCGGCATCTGGCAAGCCTTCAACATCACCAGTGACAAGATCGCAGGCGTCGGCGGCTGGAGCGATGAAGAGCTGTTTCGGTTTCTCAAGACCGGCGCCGTGCCCGGAAAGGCATATGCAAGCGGCCCGATGGCGGAAACGGTCATGAACAGCCTGCAACATCTGTCGGACGACGACATCCGTGCCATGGTCGTCTATCTCAGGGATGTGCCCGCACAACCCGGGGACGAAAGGCAGCCGCGTTTTTCATGGGGCAATGTGCCCACGATCGCGGACAATGCTGGAAGCAAGGCGCAAGGTAGCGGAACTGCGGCCGGCGGCGATCTCTATCGATCGCTCTGTTCGGGGTGTCATGGAGCAAATGGAGGCGGATCAGCGGACGGCTCCGCCCCATCACTGACCCACAACACCTCCCCCGGCGCGGCCGTGCCTGACAATGTCGTCATGACGATCCTCGAAGGCGTCAAGGCTGGTGACGTCGCGGAACGCAAATCAATGGCGGCCTTCGCCGGCTGGTTGGACGACGCCCAGGTGGCGATACTTGCAAATTATGTGACCGCGCAATTCGGAAATCCGGAAGCGCGCGTTACGGCGGCCGACGTGCGTCAGATGCGGGCCGGCACGTCAACGGCGCAGACAGTCCTGGTTCTGGCGGGACAGGCGCTGGCGGTTGGAGGCGCCGGATTGCTCCTTGGTCTACTGTTTCTGCTGGCAAAACGACTGCGCCCAGCACTGCGCTCAACGCGTCTCACGTTCGGGCATAGAGATAGGCGGTGATGTCGCGCGCCTCCTGGGGCGACAGATTTGTGTTGGGCATGGCCGTCTTGGGATCGACGTCGCGCGCCCTGCTGATCCAACGCATCATCGCGTCTGGGGACGTTCGCGACGCCCCGACATATTCTCTCTCGGCGACGCCTCGCAGGGACGGACCGACGGTGCCACGGGCACCAGGGACTCCCGGAATTTCGTGGCATCCGCCACAGCCATTGCGGATCATTGCCGGGACGGCGCGGTCAGGATCTCCACCAACCGCCTGCAGGATGGTGGTTTCTCGCAGATTGCTGCTGCGCATCAAGCCGATCGCGCAGACCGACAACGCAATAAGGGTAGCCGCCAAAGCGCCTGCCGCCCACGGCAGGGCCGATGGCGCCTGCTTGACAGCCTGTCGGCTCATCTGCGCCTGCAGCGTTGCAACGAGAACGCCGCCCGACTGGTCGCCCCGGAGAGAAGAGCGACTTCGGGCGGTGCTCCTAGCCACCGGCTCATTTGTTGCAGTTCTGCATGTTCGACGTTGTCGCGCCGGAGGCGGTGTTGTTGTCGATGTCGTTGCCCGCGGCGTCCTTGCAGCGGTCGGTCATGCCGCTCGACGATTTTGTCGAATTAGTAGCGTTCGGATCGGTGGGCGTTACCCCTGCACCAGAGCCGGTGCCGGTGCCGGTCCCATTTGCGCCATTGGTCATGCCGGATGTCGAGCCTGAACCGCTGTTGGTTCCGGTGCCGTTCGACTGTGCCATGGCCGATGTGGCCAGAGCGACCGCAAGCACCGTGGCGGAGAGAAATTTGACAATCATGGAGAATCTCCCTTGGTTGTGTGTGCTGCCTCCACCAAACCAGTCGCTCGCTTATATGTTCCGAGTGAAACGATCTTCAGCGAAATTCTTATGGGTTCTTTGCCGATGAATTTGATGATGGCCCTCACATGTCGCGGAAACCGACCCGCGCGAGAAATATCATGTCTCCGGCAAAGGAAGCACCAATGATGCTTCAGCGATAGCTAAAGGAACCGAACGGCGAGCGCTGAATTTTGCTTCAAGCGGATATCGAAAGGGACCGCGTTTTTGGAGCACCTCCATGAGGGACATAAGCGCCGAAGTCTCTGAAAAACAGAGCAATATTCGGGCAAAAGGGCCCTTTCAGCGATTCCTGCGCACAATCGGACCTGGTTTCATCACAGGCGCTTCGGACGATGACCCTTCGGGCATCGGCACGTACAGCCAAGCGGGCGCTCAGCTGGGCTTCGATGTCGGTTGGACCATGGTGTTCACTCTTCCGCTCATGGTCGCGATCCAGGAGATAGCAGCGCGGATAGGCCGCACGACAGGTCGAGGTATTTCCGGCAATCTGGCCCGACACTACCCGTCTCCCCTGATATATTTTGTAGCCTTGCTTTTGTTCGCCGCCAACGTGATCAACATCGGGGCGGACCTGAGCGCGATGGCTGATGCATTGCGATTGCTGGTGGGCGGCCCAAGCTCGCTTTACGTCGTTGCGTTCGGCCTGGCTTGCGTTTTGGCGATCGTCTTTCTCGACTACCGCCGGTACGTCACGGTCCTGAAATGGACAACGCTGAGCCTTTTTGCCTACGTGGTGGCTGCGTTTCTGGCTGATATCCCATGGGGCGAGGCCCTCAAGGGGATCGTTCTTCCGCACATGGAATGGAGCCGGGCCTTTTTCACGACATTTCTGGCCATACTCGGCACCACGATTTCTCCTTACCTGTTCTTCTGGCAAGCGTCGCAAGAGGTCGAAGAGGAGACGATCGACCCCAAGGCCAAGCCGCTGAAGCGGGCACCGTGGCAAGCGCCGGGTGCCTTCCAGCGCATTCGCGCCGACACCCTGGTGGGCATGGCTTTTTCGAACCTGATAGCCATCGCGATCATCGTTACAACGGCTGCCACCCTGCACAAGGCCGGAGTGACCGACATCAATTCTTCCTCTGATGCGGCCAAGGCCCTGGAGCCGGTCGCGGGCAAATTCGCATTTGAGATCTTTGCAATGGGGATTATCGGCACCGGCCTTCTCGCGGTGCCGGTTCTCGCGGGCTCGGCCGCATTCGCCGTGGGCGAGGCGTGCCGCTGGCCAGTGGGACTGGAGCGCAAGCCGAAGGCAGCGATGGCATTTTATGCGACCCTGGCCGCCGCCGTGGCGCTGGGAATGGGGATCATGCTCACGCCGATCGATCCCATCAAGGCGCTTTACTGGAGCGCCGTCATCAACGGCATATGCGCGGTCCCCGTAATGGTCGTCATGATGCTGATGACCGGGCGCTCCGACATCATGGGCGAATTCCCCGTTGAGGGTTGGCTGCGCTTTCTCGGATGGCTCGCGACAATCACAATGGGACTGTCCGTGGTCGGCCTCGCGCTGCAATGGGCCTTTTGATGGCCCCATCGCCTTGCACCTCAACGTGCGCTGAGCGCGACCATGCGATCGAGGGCGGCGCCAAGGCCTTTCAGCGACACCGGGAAACTCAGCGGGGTTTCGGCCGCCGTGGTGACGTTGAGCTTGAGCTCGGTGCCTGCCTTGAGCCTCTGCGTCAGCGCCCGGTCGATCGGAAACAGCGCCACGCAGCCATTCGGCAGGCAGGTCCTGAACTTCAACGGTCCGACGGGCTGCTGGTCGTCGATCTGCGCCGCCACGCCGGGCTCGAACAGGATGCCGAAGGGCAGCAGCAAGGTTCCGGTCAATCCGCCCTTCGGCCCGACGCGCAGTTCCACGGCCAGAAGCCTCTGGCCATTTTTCTGCGTCTGGTCCTGCGTGACCGTGCAGACCCGGGCATTGTCCTGCATGCCGCAGGCCAGCTGCCAGTCCTGATAGATTTCCTGGAGCGACGATGCGCCGTTCGGCAGCGACGCCGCCTGCTGCTGTTGGGCGAAAGCAGCCGGCAGCGAAGCGGAGAAGGCAGCCGCGCAGATGGCGGCTGCCTTCAGCGAAAAATGTCTATGAACCAATGAATGCGGCCTTCTCTTTTGTGCCGGGCAAATGCCCAAAGTGTCGGCTTCGAGACGCCGTTATTCTCACGTACAGACCCATTCGCGGATCTTGCACTGGATCCCCCCCGCCTCGCAGGCCTGGAGCGCGAGGTCCTCCGCCTCCCGGCGGGTCTCGGCCGAGTTCACGCCCCAGGGGGTGAACCGGTGCTCCACCTTGTCGGCCACGGCGAGCGCGCCGCAATGCTTGTAGGGAAATCCGGTCTCGTCGTCGTCCGTCCAATGGCGGTGATTGCGGAACACGGCAACGACATTGCAGGTCTTTCCACCGGCATTCTCGCAATATTTCTGCGCTATGTCCTTGGCTTCCTGCCGCTTGTCGGCGCCCCAGAAGAAGCCGTACTTGGTATCGGTCTGGGAGTAGGCGATTGCCGCCCAGATGCCTTTCTCCTCCTGTGGCGGTTCGGACGGCTCCGCCAGATCGGCCGAGACCACCTGCCCGCTCCACAGCAAGGCCATGCACAAGATTGTCAAACGTCGCGATTTCATGGTCCGCAATCCTTTCCAGGGCGCCTCGCCCATTCGCCTGACATCCTCACTTGGCCGCCGATGCGATGGAAATCACCACGCATGTGTTGCCCGTCGGCAGCAGAAGCGCTTCACCCGTGTTGCCGCCAAGCTCATACACTTCGACCTGTCCGAGATGATCCGTGATCTTGCTGCCTTGCGGAAGAATGGACGGAATGTCCGCGCACGGACTGGCGAACGGCGCCACCCGCACCATCGCGCCCTCGCAGCCCGAAGCGGTGGGCGATGCGAAGACCACGCCGGCGGCCGGCCCGCTGTACCGGTCCGTGGCATAGTCCATGCCGACAAAAGCCTGGACGGCGTGCTTGTCCGCGGCCTGGTCGTTCCAGAGGGATTTGACGCTGTATTTCGTGCCGGTTGTCAAAAGCTGTCCGAGCACCGGAAAAACGGTCGAGCAGGCCTGTACGCCCGCCTGCTTGACGTGCTGGAGGAAGGGCGTGTCCGGCAGCGCGGGAGCGGCGGCGGCCTCGGCCTGTGCCGCCGTCGGGCTGCCGACCAGGCCGGCGATCGCGGCATAGTTCGCGCCGGCGAAGCCGATGCCCATCATGGCCAGGCCCAACAGCGACAATCCGACGATGCGCGGCCACCGCCGCGGCGGCTCGACGGGCCTCTTGCGGTCCGGATCGACGGTCGGATTGCTGCGCGTCGCGGAGATGAACGGGTCTTGCTGGCTCACGGTGCTGCCTCGGTTATTTGATTGGCGCAAGGGCCTCTGACAGCCCCTTGAGCGTTGCGGTGACGGTAATGGTCTGGCCATCGACGGTCGGGTAGGAAATCGCCGGCGTCGCCTTCTGCGCTATCTCCTGGCGCATCAGGGGTCCCACCGGCAGCATGCCGACGCAGACCATCTCGTTGCAGCCATTCAGATGCACGTCGATCGGTTCGGCGCGCCCATCGAACTTCAGCGACACCAGCCCATCGCTCCTGGCGTTCGGCGCGGTGCGCAGGATCATGTAGGGCTTGCCGTCCTGGGTGGCGGCGAGAGACCAACTGAACGCCATCTTGCCGGCGCCGTCCTCGATCACCTGCGAGACGTTGCAGACCTTCTTGCGCGCCTTGAGGTTCTCGTCGCAGATCAGTGTCCAGTTCTCGAACGGACGGATGGTGCGCTGGTATTGTCCGAGCTTCACGTCGGGAGGCAAGACCACGTCGGAGGGCTTGATCCTGTAGGGCGAAGCCACCTGCCCGACAGCTGGCGCCAGCCCGCCGGCAAGCGCCAGGCAGGTCAGGCATGCCAAGGCGAATCCGGGAAAACCAGACGGTCTTCCCGGATCAGCGTCTAGCCTGTCATGGCCGGTTCGCCTGTTCATTGCCGCCCTGCTGCCCACCTCAGTTCAAGGTGAAGCTCAGGCCGGCGCCGACACCGACATTTCCACCCGCCGCCGTGCCGGACACGTTGCCACGGATGCGGCCGTCCTCGCTGGTGTAGCCCGCGCCGAAGGCAAAGGCGCTCGAATCCCGCCAGAAGCCGCCGCCGGCCGCCACGCTCAGCTTGCCGGGACGGTCGTCATAGCGCAGCGAGGCCGCCGCCAGTCCGATTGCCGCCGCCTGCCGGGCTTCGTCCCTGATGCCGCTGATGTCGGAATTGAGCTGGCCCAGTTTCTGGTCGGTATAATTGTTGGCCTGCTGCAACGTCGTGACCGCCACCTGGTCGGTATAGGTCTTGCTCTGGGCCAGGTTCAGGTTCAGCTGGTTGACGTTGACCGCGTCGGTGCCGGCAACGCCGGGGCCGACGTTGGAGATGACGACAGGCGCATTCGGATCGCCGCCCTGCAGCGTTATCTTGTTGGTCTTGGTCGTCGATCCGTCCGGATTGTTGACGGTGTCGTATTGCACGGTGTTTTGGACAGTGCCGCCGATGCCGCCGATCGTCTTGGTCAGGTCCTCGATCGCCGTGTTGGTGGCGTAGAGTTGCGAGCCGTTGATCGCATCGGTGCTGCCGGAAGAAACGCGTCCGGCGGCGACATTGGTGATCGTCCGCTCGGAGCCGGCGTCGCCGACGCTGACGGTTCCGGTCGGGGTGGTGCCGGCATAGGCGTAGGTCTTGCCGTTGATGGTGGTGCTGGACGTACCGACCGCGGTCTGCGACACCGAACCCGAACCGAGCGCCACATCGCTGGCGTTGTTGGCCTGTGCGCCCTGGCCGAGCGCGACGGCGCCTTGGCCCGCGGCTGTCGAACCATGGCCGGCGGCCAGGCTGTCTGTGCCGCTCGCCACGCTCTCCGGCCCGATCGCCACGGCGTTGGTGCCCCCGGCGACGCTGTCTGCCAGTCCCGAATTGGCGTGGAAATACTTGATGCCGCCGCCATTGTTGATGTTGGTCAGCGCATTGTCGACGGCGGTGAAGCCATCATAGACGGTCGAATAATTGTTGCCCTGGATATTATAGGTCGGGCCGGTGATCGAGCCGTCGGGATTGACCGTGGTGCCGCCGCCGAACAGGTTGGTTACGTTCTGCGACACGCCGCGCAACTGCGAGACGTTGACGCCGTCGGTGTCGGCCGAACCCGCCGCGACATTGGTGAGCTTGCGTTCGGCCCCGGCGCCGCCGATCGACACCTCGCCCACCGAAGTCTGCGGGGTGGTCACGGCAAAGGCCGTGTAACCGGCCTGTGCGCCGACCGTGGTGACGGACTGCGCGCCCAGCGCGACGCTGTTGATGAAGCTGCTTTGGGCGCCGGCGCCGAGCGCCACCGACTGGATGCCGGAGGCGAGCGAATTGGTGCCGAGCGCCAGGCCGTCGGCCAGCATCACATGGGCGTTCTGGCCGATGGCCGTGCCGCCGGGTGCCGTCTGGTCGACGACGGCGCCGTTGCCGATGCCGATGCCGTTATCGCCGTTGACGACCGTGGTCGGACCGACCGCGACCGATTCCGCGCCGACCGCCAGCGAGTCGCCCGCCACCGAATTGGCATGGAAATACTTGGTCGAGGTGGCCGATACGGCAGCGATGGCGCCGGCGAGCTGGCGCACCGTCACCGCGTCCTGGTCCTGCGTGCCGTCGGCCACATTGGTGATCTGCCGATAGGATGTGGCGTTGCCGACCGACACGGCGCCGAGCAGCGTCTTGTCGGTGGTGTTGTACTGGATGAAGTTGGATGGGCCGGCGGGCAGTTGCCCGGTAGCCGGAGCGATCGCGCGATCGGAGACCGAACCCGAGCCGAGCGCCACGCCGCCGTCGATGCTGGCGTTGCTGTCGCGGCCGAGCGCCAGCGCGCTGACGCCGGTCGCGGTCGCCTGGTAGCCGACGGCCGTCGAGCCGACGCCCTGGGCGAAGGAATCGGTCTGCGCCAGCCCGGTCTCGTTGGTGCGGGCGTAGCGAATGCCCTCGCCATTGGTGGTGGTATAGATTGCCGAGGTGTCGCCGGCGATGTTGTTGATCGTGTTGCCGAGATTGGTGATGTTGCCGCCGATGGCGGCGATGTCTGATGTGTTCTGCGTCACCTGCTGGTTGGTGGCGAAGAGCTGCGAGCCGTTGACGGCATCGGTCGAACCGCCGTTCAACTGCCCGGCCGCGACGTTCTGGATCTGGCGCTCGGCCCCGGCCGAGCCGACCGAGAAGGCGCCCGCCGGCGTGCCGCCGGCGAAGGTGTAGTTGACGCCGCCGATCGTCGTGCCGCCGACATTGGTCGTTGCGCCCGACGTCGAATTCAGGCCGATCGCGACGTCGCCGGCATTGTTTGCCACCGCGTTCGGGCCGACTGCGACGGAATCGGCTCCCAGCGCCTGGGAGTCAGGCAGGGCCGAATTGGCATGGAAATACTTGATGCCGCCGCCGACATTGATGTTGTTGACGACGGCGCCGATGGCATCGACCGCCTGGTTGGTGGCGAAGAGCTGCGAACCGTTGATGGCGTCGGTCGAGAGCGCGCTGATCCGCCCCGCCGCCAGGTTGGTGATGGTGCGTTCCGCTCCGGGCGCGCCGATGCTGACCGTCGAGGTCGGATTGGTTCCCTGGAAGGCATAGGTCGTGCCGTTGACCACTCCACTGGCGGTGCCGACCGCCACGGCGGTCACCGAGCCCGAGCCGAGCGCCACGTCGCCGGAGCTTGCCGCCGCCGTCGCGCCGTTGCCCAGCGCGACATTGCCGGCGAGG
Organism: Mesorhizobium sp. B2-5-4; assembly: GCF_006441095.1. Lineage (NCBI taxonomy): Bacteria > Pseudomonadati > Pseudomonadota > Alphaproteobacteria > Hyphomicrobiales > Phyllobacteriaceae > Mesorhizobium > Mesorhizobium sp. B2-5-4. The sequence goes on from NZ_VFUR01000008.1 coordinate 151,495, forward strand.
CCGGCGGCACCCGCCGTCGAGCCGTTGCCCAGCGCCACCGAGCCCTGCCCGATCGCCTTGTTGTTGTTGCCGATGGCGACCGCGCCGGCGGCCTGGTTGGCGGCGGTGGCGGTTGCCGTGCCGTCGCTGTTGGCGATGTTGTTGGCGCCGCCGGTGAAGGCGCCGGTGCCGCTGGCGTAGCTCGGATCGCCGATGGCGACCGCGCCGTCACCAAAGGCGGTGTTGTTCGCACCGATGGAGATGGCTTGGCCGCCGGTCGCCACCGCGTTGGTGCCCATGGCAACCGCGTTGGTGGAACTGGCCGCGGCATTGTTGCCGATGGCGATGGCGCTCGTGGCCGACGCCGCGGCGCCGATGCCGAGTGCGGTGCTGGCGACCCCGCTGGCGTTGGCGCTGACGCCGGCAGCGAGGGAATTGTCTCCCGTCGCCTTGGATCCGGACCCGAATGAGGAGGCATTTTGGCCGCTGGCAACGGCGACGTTACCAACCGCTGTGCTGGCGGCGCCACTCGCAACGGAGGTGGTGCCTATGGCGATGGCAGATTGAGCGCTCGCGTTTGCAGCCGTTCCCAGCGAAGCTGCATTCAAGCCACTCGCAGCGGCATTGTTGCCGATCGCCGTGGCGTTGACGCCCGCGGCCTGGGCTCCAGACCCCGCCGCGACCGTGCCGGTAGCGCTCGCCACGGCCAAATTGCCCAGTGCCAGCGAGAAGTCGGCCGAAGCGGTGGCAGAGCGACCGAACGCCCCGGAGCTTGTCCCCGCAGCATTGGCAAATAGGCCGATCGCCGCGGCGTTCGTGCCAGTCGCCTTGCTTTGGCGGCCCATCGCGATCGTATCGACCTGGGACGCCGTCACATCAGTACCGATAGCGATGGCGCTCTGGGCCAGCGCTCCCGTTCCGGCGGCAGTGCGCGAGCCGAGATAGACTGAGTTTATCGTGGTTGCAGTCGCCTGAAAGCCGATTGCAACGGCATTCTGGGCGCCTGCGTTCGTGTTGGTACCTTGGGCAATGGTGTCCAGTCCCGACGAGACCGCGTTACTCCCGAGCGCGATGGCGCGCGTCCCGGTGGCTTTAGATGACCAACCCCCGGCGAATGACAGGGAACCGCTGGCCAAGGAACTGACGCCGACCGCGGTGGAGTTACCTCCGGAAGCAACGGAGAAGGTGCCCAAGGCGCTGTCGCCGGCGCCGGTGGCACTGGCGCTCACGCCGATCGCCACCGTGTTGACGTTATTTGAGATTGTGCCAGAGCCCAGCGCCACCGCGCCGCCGGGGCCCGTGGCCGACGCGGTCCGGCCAATGGCAATCGAATATTGGGCCGCCGAATTGGCCTGGAAACCGACTGCTATGGCCCAGTTAAGGCTGGCGGTTGAGCCATTTCCGATGGCCACGGTCTCGGGACCGGTCGCTGAACCGCCGCCAGCCTGATATTGCGCCTGAGCCGGCATCGCAGCCATGCCGATCGCGAAGGCGCCCAGCATCGCGGCCGCCGCCGGCATCCCGCCGACCCCGAGCGTTCCCAGCCCCAGGCGCTTGCGCCCCATACCCTGCGCGCGATGAGCCATGCGCAGGACCGCCATCAAACGACGGCGAACCGAGCGAGAGCGAGGATCGGCATTCGCGATCCAGTTGCCGGCGAAACGCGCCGCGCGACGCTGCACAACAAGTGAGCCGCTCGAAGTCTTGGTGTCGGTCATGGTGCCCTCTCCGCTGGCCGGCATGGAATCGTCTGACAATTCCAATCCACGACAGGAAGACATGATTCCTGCTTGCGGTATTTCACGATATTGCTGTCTTGTGAGAAAAGAGTCGAGCAACCCGGCAGAGGTTAACGGCTCGTTACTTTAGACGATGCTTTAATACCAAGCAGTGAAATAACGCCGCAAGTCGACCTTCATCTAACCTTGGCGTTAAGCTTACCTACCCGCGCCTGCAATGGCGTCACCTGCCGGTATTTCTTCATCACGGTGGTAAAATGGCTCTGGCTTGAAAATCCACTGGAATGAGCGATGTCGGCGATCGTCATGCGGCTGTCGGCAAGCAGCCTTTCGGCGAGGTCCAGGCGCAGGTCGAGAACATATTGATGCGGCGGCACCCCGAACGTCCGCGAGAAAGCCCGCACGAAATGATAGGACGACAGCCCGCACACCGCGGCCATTTCGGCAAGCGCCAGCTTGCGGGTGAAGTTCTCGTGCAGGAAGTCTTGCACCTTGCGTGCGGCGCGGGGAGAAAGCCCGCCTTTTGCATTGAGCGCCGGCTGCCGCGCCGAATTGATTCGAGAAACTGACCCGGGAAAACCTTCATCGCCCGGCATTCTTCGGCCTCCTGATACGTCCAAGATGAAGTTCAACCCGAGGCTTCCTTCTCAGTTCCTCTAGAAAATAATTCGTGATTGTGCGAAGCGGGCCTGCATCGCTAGGCCCGTTCATGTGAGCGATCCGTCCAGACGGCGAACGATGCGCAGGCTGCATGGGCGCAAGCACGATCCCTACGGAGTACTCCTTGGCCAGGAATGTCTGCGAGCCGGGCCCGCGAACGGAATAAATCACGCTTCCTTGCGCTGTGGCCCTGCGCGGACCTGCACTTTCAGGAATGATGTCCAGGACGTATCGAGCTGCTCGCTCCCGATCGATGCCTCGGGAAACGCCGCTTTCCCGTGCCTCGTCCGCATTTTTCATTCGCACTGCCTCAGCCGTCCGACGCCGCCTCAAATCCCCTTTCCCGACCCGGAAGATAGCGTAACGCACGCACCTTGGCTTGGGAAGAACTCCCACGCGCAAATAAAAATCTTTATTCGAGATAAAGATGGAAAAATGAACGGCTAGAGATCTCCGCGCCGGTTCTCGTACAGATCCCAGGCGAGTTCCACGATAGTCAGAAGAACGTCGTCCCGGTTCCAGCCGGCAGCCACCGCAGCCAGGACGATCCCGTTGACGAGAGGCAGCAACTGGTCCTGGCAATCGGCCGACATATCGCCGTCGCCCGGCCCTTCGAAGTTGAACGTGATCATCCGGCGCCCCCCTCGCCTTCAGCCGAAGTGTTACATCGGCAATTTCATTCCCCCTTATATACAACGGATGCGGTACCAAAGTACAGGAAGCCCTGGAAGACCAAAGCAGAATGGGAGGGGCGCCGGATCACAACGGCTTTATGCTTCCCCGGGGTCAGGGGTGAACGCCGCTTTCAGCGTCCTGGTTGAGTTGCTCAAATAACCGTGCGCCGGCCGTTCTTGCACATGCAGGGATGTGGACATCGCCGGCTGCATTGCCTTCCGCGGGCGCTCGCTGGATAGTCCCGGCAATGTTCGAGACCCTGGTGATTCACTGGACCCAAATACTGGCGATCATCTCGGTGGTGATGGCGACCATCGGCATTGCCCATGCCGTCATGACCAAGGAGGACGTCCGCGCCGCCACCGGCTGGGTCGGCGTCATGGTGCTGTCGCCGATCCTCGGCGTGCTGATCTATGCGGTGGCCGGCATCAACCGCATCCGCCGCGCCACGATCAGCGCCCAGCGCCCGCTTGCCGAAGGCCTGGTGTCGGCCAAGCATGAGCGCGACGTCGCCGCCGAAGAGGCCTTGATCGTCGAGCGCTATGGACAGCGCTTCACCGGCCTCAGGACGCTGGGCGACAGGGTGGCGCGGCGCGCGCTCAACCCGGGAAATGCAATCGACGTGCTGGAGAGCGGCGACGAGGCCTACCCCGCAATGTGCGCGGCGATCGATGGGGCGGAGCGCAGCGTCCTGCTGGAGACCTATATTTTCGACAATGACGGCGTCGGCCTGCTTTTCGTCGAAGCGCTGGCCGGCGCTGTCCGGCGCGGCGTCACCGTGCGTGTGCTGATCGATGCCGTCGGCGCCCGCTACTCCGTCCCCAGCATCCTGGCACATCTGCGCCGCGCCAACATCACGGCGGATGTCTTCAACGGCAACATCGTCATGGGCCTGCGCCTGCCCTATGCCAACCTGCGGACCCACCGCAAGATCCTGGTGATCGACGGCACGGTTGCCTTTACCGGCGGCATGAACATCCGCAAGGGTTTTTCGTCGGAGTTCGCCGGGTCGAACAGCGCCAGGGACACGCATTTCCAGGTCACCGGACCCGTCGTCGCTGACCTCTTCTCGGTCGCCGCGGAAGACTGGCGCTTCGCCACCAAGGAGGCGCTGAAGGGCGATGCTTGGCGGATCACACCGGTTTCGCCGCCCGCCGGCCAGCCGATGCTGGTGCGTGCGGTCGCATCCGGGCCGGATGCCAGCAACGAAACCAACCACAAACTGCTGATCGGCGCCTTCTCGGTGGCGCGCAAGTCGATACGCCTGATGTCGCCCTATTTCCTGCCAGACCGGGAACTGATCAGTGCCCTGGTCACCGCGGCCAGGCGCGGTGTCGAGATCGATGTCGTGGTGCCGGCGGTGAACAATCTCTTCCTTGTCGACCGCGCCATGACCGCGCAATTCGACCAGATCCTGAAGAATTATTGCCGCATATGGCGCACGGAAGGACCCTTCGACCATTCCAAGCTGCTTTCGATCGACGGCGTGTGGGCCTATGTCGGGTCCTCCAATCTCGACGCCCGCTCGCTGCGGCTCAACTTCGAGATCGACCTGGAGGTCCTCGACGCAGGCTTCGCCACCGAGATCGAGAGGCGGATCGAAACGGCGATCGAAACGGCTGTTCCAGTCACGCTGGCCTCCTTACGGGCGCGTCCCTTCATCATCCGCCTGTTCGACCGCATCCTCTGGCTGGGTTCGCCCTATCTCTAGAAAAAACCATTATCTCCGAGAAAAATCCTATCTTTAACAAAACGACGTGTTTGCCCGGTAGCATGTCACCAATGATGGAACATCGGCCGAAAGACTCTATTTCCAGGTGCATGGTGAGAACCCTAGGGATGATGGGCGCGTTATGCGAATGAGCGGGCGCAGCCTGCCGGCCAGCATGCTCCTGTCCATTCGCGACAGGCGGATGCGCAAGGCCAACGCCTTGTCGCCGAAGAAGGACGGCGTCACCGGGACGCTGGTCGCCTCCTACAACGTCCACAAATGCATCGGCGTCGACCGCAAATTCGATCCCGACCGCACCAGCCGCGTCATCCGCGAGATCGCCCCCGACGTCATCGCCCTGCAGGAGGCCGACAATCGTTTCGGCGACCGTGTCGGGCTTCTCGACCTGCACCGTCTCGAACTGGAAACCGGCCTCGTGCCGGTGCCCATTTCCGCAACAGGCAAAGGCCATGGCTGGCACGGCAATGTCCTGCTGTTCAAAAGGGGCGTCGTTCGCGACGTGCATCAGATCAGGCTTCCGGGTCTCGAACCGCGCGGCGCCGTGGTGGCGGAGATCGATTTCGACGGAAATCAATCATTGCGCATCATCGCGGCCCATCTCGGATTGCTGCGCCGCTCCCGCTCGCAGCAGGCCCAGGTTGTGCTCGATCTCATGAACAGCCCCGATGAGAAGCCGACGCTCTTGCTCGGCGATCTGAACGAATGGCGGCTCGGAAACCGCTCCGCGCTGAACACGCTGCACGCGACCTTCGGCCCGCAGCCACCGGCAGTCCCCACCTTCCCGTCCAACCTGCCGCTGCTGGCGCTCGATCGGATCATGGCCAACCGGCACGGCATCATCGCGGCCGTCGAAGCGCATGACACGCCGCTGTCGCGCGTGGCCTCGGATCATCTGCCGCTGACCGCCTTCGTCCATTTGTAATGATTTTTGCCGCGCGTCGGTCACGTCTTGATGTCCGCCGCGTTGGAAAGCGTGTGGTATGTACCCTGGAACAAGCTCCTCCTGTTGCGAGTTGATGCCAGTCAACCCCAGGAGGACGAAACGTGAAGAAGGTGATTTTGGCTTCCCTATTGGCGTTTGCCGCGACGGCTTCAGTCATTGCGCCAACGCAAGCCGCAAGTTTGACGATCCAGTCCGATGACGACAACCAATATTCCTCGGATGACGATTCCGGGATTGTCGTTCGCCGTCATCATGTGCGCCGTTATGACAACGAATACGATGGCGACCGGAACGCTCAGTACGAAGACTACGATAATGGCGGCTACCGCTGGCACCGCCGGCACCACCGCTGCCACACGGAAACGATCGTGCATTGGCGCCACCACCACAGGGTGTTCGAGGACGTTCGCGTCTGCGGCTGAGGCCGCTCCGTCTCCTGATCCTATCCTTGGCGGATTGCCGCCAAGGATAGCCGTTGACGTCCGTCGCCTTTCCACGGACGCGGCTATTGCCGCATTGCACAAATTCCCCAGCATGCCCACAATGCCGGCATGATCCGAACTTCACTCGCCGTCCTGGTGATCGACGAAAACCGCATCCGCGCTTCGATAATCGAGGCCGGCTTGCGCGAGGCGGGCCATGAGCGGGTCACCGTCATCCATGACGTCAGCGGCATTGCGCGCCGCATCGCCGAGATCGAGCCCGACGTCATCGTCATCGACCTGGAAAACCCCAACCGCGACATGCTGGAAAACATGTTCCAGCTGTCGCGCGCGGTGAAGCGGCCGATCGCCATGTTCGTCGACCGTTCCGACCAGGCCTCGATCGAGGCGGCGGTCGATGCCGGCGTTTCGGCCTATGTCGTCGACGGGTTGAGGCAGGAGCGCGTCAAGCCGATCCTCGACATGGCGGTGAGCCGCTTCAACGCTTTCTCGCGCATGGCGCGCGAGCTGGAAGAGGCGCGCAGCGAGCTCGAGAGCCGCAAGGTGATCGACCGCGCCAAAGGCATCCTGATGAAGTCGCGCGGCCTGACCGAAGAGGCCGCCTACACGCTGCTGCGCAAGACGGCGATGAACCAGAACCGCAAGATCAGCGATATCGCCCAGAGCCTGGTGACTGCCGCCGGGCTTCTCGGACCGGCGGAGGACGAATAGACATGGGCGCCGAGCACCAGATCACCGCCGGCTTCATGCCGCTTTTCGATAGCGCCGTCCTGGTCGCTGCCGGCGAACTGGGCTTTGCCGCGCGCGAAGGCATCGATCTCACGCTACACCGCGAGACCTCCTGGGCCAACATCCGCGACCGCATCGCCATCGGCCATTTCGACCTCGCGCACATGCTCGGGCCGATGCCGCTCGCCTGCAATCTTGGCCTCACCCCCCTCGCCTCCGAGACCATCGTGCCCTTTTCGCTGGGGCTCGGCGGCAACTGCGTCACCATCTCCAACGCCGTCTGGGCCGGTATGGAGGCGCACGGCGCCGTGCCCGATCTCGATCCGATGCGCGCCGGCGCGGCCCTTGGCGCGTTCATCCGCGAGCGGGCGGCCGCCGGCCGCGACCCACTGCGCTTTGCCGTCGTGCATCCGCATTCCGGGCACAATTACGAACTGCGTTACTGGCTTGCCGCCTGCGGCATCGATCCCTCTCGCGAGATCGAGATCGTCATCGTGCCGCCGCCCTTCATGGCCGACGCGCTGGCAGCCGGCCGCATCGACGGCCATTGCGTCGGCGAACCCTGGAACAGCGCCGCCGTGGCAGCCGGCACCGGCCATATCGTCACCGTCAAGGCGCTGCTCTGGCGCAACAGCCCCGAGAAGGTGATCGGCGCGCGCAAGGCTTGGGCCGAACAGAGCCCCGAGGCACTGGCGGCGCTCTTGCGCGCACTGCATCACTCGGCGCGCTGGTGCCAGGATCCCGCGAACCGCGACGAATTGGCCGCGGTGATGGCGCAACGTGGCTTCCTTGGCCTGCCGCCGGCCGTCCAGATGCCGATCCTGACTGGCCGTCTCCGGCTGGGCGGCGGGGCGGAGCTGGACATCGACGACTTCTTCGTGCCGTTCGACAAGGCGGCCAACTTCCCCTGGAAAAGCCATGCGCTGTGGTTCTACACGCAGATGGTCCGCTGGGGGCATGTCGCGCACACGCCGGAAAACCTTGCCATCGCCCGCGATTGCTACCGGCCAGATCTGTACCGCTCGGCGCTGAAGCCGCTCGGCGTCGCGCTGCCCGGCGCCAATGCCAAGGTCGAGGGCGCGCTGAAGGTGGCGACGCCGGTGGGCTCGGCGGGCGCGAGCCTGGTGCTTGGCCCGGACGGCTTCTTCGACGGCCAGATCTTCGATCCCGACGAGATCGACGCCTATATTGCGAGCCAGTCGCGCCGCTGATCATTCGCGCGCCATTCTTGTGCATTGCACAAAATTTATGCGATCCATCGACCGGATTGGTCAATGTTTGACCTTATCCGTTGCTGGCGCGACCGAACCATGAGTCGGCGATCTAACTGATTTCGTTAGACATTCCAGCCAGTTCGGAAACTGGCACGGTTCCTGCATTGAAATAAACGAGCCCTTCTCGGGCAATCGAACAGGCGTCCAATGGCGGGCGCCACAGGCAAAGCTGCCGCTCAGGTCTACACGCGATCCCGGATGTACGGACGCGAGGGCCTGGACGGCGGCTTTTTTGTTTTGGACCCGAACACGCAATCAACGGAGCGCCGTTCCCAAGGCGCCCAACCGGAGACGACGATGACGAAACGGATCGGAACAACATCCCTGAAGGATTTCACCCGCCGCGATTTTCTGGTGAGCAGCGCGATGACCGCGGTGCTGTTCACCGTGGCGCTCCTGCTGTTTCCCACCGGCACCAAACCAGAGGGCAAGGCTCCGCAAGTGATCGCGCAAGGCGCGGCCTCTTCGCGCTGACCTATGCCGCACCGCATTCACCACCCAAGAACGAGCGCGGCGATGCCGCAAACCGGAGCCTGACATGACCGCAAATCTCCCAGCCGCGCCCAGCCAGGACACTGCTCCCCGGCAGGCGCTCGTAATGTCCACCATCGCCTTCACCGTCTGCTTCGCGGTGTGGACGATCTTTTCGATCATCGGCGTGCGCATTAAGCAGGATCTCGGGCTGAATGAGACGGAATTCGGCCTGCTCGTCGGCACGCCGATCCTCACCGGTTCCCTCGTGCGCATGGTGCTCGGCGTCTGGACCGACCGCTTTGGCGGGCGGCTGGTCTACACCGCGACCATGCTTGCGGCGGCAATCGCGACCTTCCTGCTGGCTTTTGCGCACACCTACGCGCAGATGCTGGTCGCCGCGCTCGGCGTCGGGCTAGCCGGCGGCTCCTTCGCCGTCGGCGTGTCTTACGTCTCGCGCTTCTTCCCCGCCGGCAAGCAGGGTACGGCCCTCGGCATCTTCGGGGCCGGCAATGTCGGGGCCGCGGTCACTAAGTTCCTGGCGCCGTTCGTGCTTCTTTCCTGGGGGTGGCAGTCGGTTGCGCTGATCTGGGCGGCGGCACTGGTCGTCATGGCTGTCGTCTTCTGGTTCACCACCGGCGATGACCCCGTCATTCGCGAGCGCCGTGCCGGCAAGGCGACACCCGTGAGGAGCTTCTGGCAGGAATTCGCGCCGCTCAAGAACCTGCAGGTCTGGCGCTTCGCCTTCTACTATTTCTTCGCCTTCGGTGCGTTCGTGGCGTTGTCGCTGTGGCTTCCGCGCTATCTGATCGGCGTCTACGGCTTCGGTCTCGCGACCGCCGGCATGATCGGCGCGGCCTATTCAATTCCCGCAAGTGTCTTCCGCGCTTATGGCGGCGTGCTCTCCGACCGGATCGGCGCCCGCACCGTGCTCTATTGGACTTTCGCGGTCAGTGCCGTCGCGACCTTCATTCTGTCTCTCCCCTCGGCAGACTACGTCGTACGCGGCATCAGCGGGCCGATCGCCTTCCATTTCGAGATCGGCCCGCTCGCCTTCATTGCCGTTGCCTGCGTGCTCGGCTTCTTCATGAGCCTTGGCAAGGCCGCCGTCTACAAACACATTCCCGCCTATTATCCACAGAGTGTCGGCGCGGTTGGTGGCGTGGTGGGCATGATCGGCGGTCTCGGTGGCTTTATCCTGCCGATCGCCTTTGGCGCGCTCAACGACCTCACCGGCGTCTGGTCGAGCTGCTTCATGCTGCTCTTCCTGATCGTCGTCACCTGCTTTGCCTGGATGCACTTTTCCATCCGGCGCATGGAGCGCGCGACAGCCGCCGAAGCTCCAGACCTTTCCTACGCCGCAGAGTGACACGGGAGCGGAGTAAGCACATGACCGAAAAACTCGTTATCATCGGCAACGGCATGGCCCCCGGGCGCATGCTGGAGCATCTGCTGGAACAGGCGCCGGGCCGCTACGCCGTCACCATCTTCAACGCCGAGCCGCGCGTGAACTATGACCGCATCATGCTGTCGCCCGTGCTGTCAGGCGAAAAGGCCTATGAGGAAATCATCATCCATGGCGACGGCTGGTACATCAAGCACGGCATCACCCTCTACAAGGGCCACAAGATCGTAGCCATCGACCGCCAAGCGAAGACCGTCACCTCCGATCACGGCGTGACCGAGCCCTACGACAAGCTTGTCATCGCCACCGGCTCGGTGCCGTTCATCATCCCGGTACCGGGCCACAACCTTCCGGGCGTGCTGACCTATCGCGACCTGGATGACGTCCGCGCGATGATGCTTGCCGCCCAGTCGCGCGCCAAGGCCGTGGTCATCGGCGGCGGTCTGCTCGGGCTCGAGGCCGCGGCCGGGCTGAATTCGCAAGGCATGGATGTCACCGTGCTCCATGTCATGCCGACGCTGATGGAGCGCCAGCTCGATCCGGCCGCCGGCTATCTCCTGCAGCGCGCCGTCGAACAACGCGGCATCAAGGTCATCACCAAGGCCAACACCCAGGCGATCACAGGCAATGGCAAGGTCCAGCAGGTGGAACTCGCCGACGGCACAATCATCCCGGCGACCCTGGTGGTGATGGCGGTCGGCATCAGGCCGAATGCGGCGCTGGCCAAGGATGCAGGCATCGCCGTCAACCGCGGCATCGTCGTCGATGCCGGGATGCGCAGCAACGACCCCGACATCTTCGCGCTCGGCGAGTGCGCCGAGGTGGGCGGCACTGTCTACGGGCTGGTGGCGCCGCTCTACGAGATGGCGCGTGTTGCCGCTCATCAGCTTGCCGGCGACGAGACCGCCGCCTTCGTCCACATGGACACACCGACCAAGCTCAAGGTCACCGGCATCGACCTCTTTTCGCTCGGCGACTTCGCCGATGGCGACGACCGCCAGGAGATCGTCCTGCGCGACGCTTCCGCCGGCGTCTACAAACGCCTGGTGCTCAGGGATGATCGCATCATCGGCACCGTGCTCTATGGCGAGACGGCTGACGGCGCCTGGTTCAACGACCTGAAGAAGAAGCAGACCGACATATCGCAAATGCGCGATACGTTGATCTTCGGCCAGTCCTACCAGGGGGGTGCCCCGCTGGACCCTATGGCGGCCGTTGCAGCCTTGCCGGATGATGCGGAAATCTGCGGCTGCAACGGCGTCTGCAAGGGCAAGATCACGGGCGCGATCACGGGCAAGGGCCTGACTTCGCTCGACGACGTCCGCGCCCACACCAAGGCGTCGGCCTCCTGCGGCTCCTGCACAGGGCTGGTCGAAAAGCTGATGGTGCTGACCCTTGGTGACACCTACAACCCGGCCGCGGTGCAGCCTATGTGTTCCTGCACCACGTTCGGCCATGACGAAGTACGCCGGCTGATCAAGGCCAAGCACCTGAAGACCATTCCGGCGGTCATGCAGGAACTGGAGTGGAAGACCTCCTGCGGCTGCGCCAAATGCCGGCCGGCACTCAACTACTATCTCGTCTGCGACTGGCCGGACGAGTATGCCGACGACTACCAGTCGCGCTTCATCAACGAGCGCGTCCACGCCAACATCCAGAAGGATGGCACCTATTCGGTGGTGCCGCGCATGTGGGGCGGCGTGACCAATGCGGCCGAACTGCGCGCCATCGCCGACGTCGTCGACAAATTCGAGATCCCGATGGTCAAGGTCACCGGCGGCCAGCGCATCGACATGCTGGGCATCCGCAAGGAGGACCTGCCGGCGGTGTGGGCCGATCTCGGCCAGGCCGGCTTCGTCTCGGGCCATGCCTATGCCAAGGGCCTGCGAACAGTGAAGACCTGCGTCGGCTCCGACTGGTGCCGCTTCGGCACGCAGGATTCGACCGGGCTCGGCATCCGCATCGAGAAATTCATGTGGGGTTCGTGGACCCCCGCCAAGGTCAAGATGGCGGTATCGGGTTGTCCGCGCAACTGTGCCGAGGCGACCTGCAAGGATGTCGGCGTGATCTGCGTCGACAGTGGTTACGAGATCCACTTCGCCGGTGCCGCCGGTCTCGATATCAAGGGCACGGAAGTGCTCGGCCTGGTCAGGACCGAAGACGAAGCGCTGCAGCACATCGTGGCGCTGACGCAGATGTATCGCGAGCAGGGCCGCTATCTCGAACGCATCTACAAATGGGCCAAGCGCGTCGGCATAGCCGAGGTCAAGCGCCAGATCATGGACGACGGCGAGAAGCGCCAGGCCTACTACGAGCGCTTTGTCTTTTCGCAGAAATTCGCCCAGGTCGATCCGTGGTCCGAGCGCGTCTCCGGCAAGGACAAGCACGAGTTCCGGCCCATGGCCTCGGTCGGGTTTGCGCAGGCGGCGGAGTGACAATCATGAACTGGATCGCGATCGGCACCATCTCCGATATTCCCCGGCGCGGCGCGCGCTGTGTCGCCACACCGCAAGGCAAGATCGCCGTCTTTCGCACGGCGGACGACGAGGTCTTCGCCATCGAGGACCATTGCCCGCACAAGGGCGGACCGCTGAGCCAGGGCATCGTCCATGGCGCGGCCGTGACGTGTCCTCTGCACAATTGGGTGATCTCGCTGGAGACGGGCAAGGCGCTTGGCGCCGACGAGGGCGCCGTGCGCACTATCCCGGTGAAGCGGGAAGGCGAGCGCCTGTTCATCGCGCTGGAAGCGCTGGCCAGCCGCGCGGCCTGAACCATGGAGATTGACGAAGCACGCGAGGTGAGGACCACCTGCCCCTATTGCGGGGTGGGCTGCGGCGTACTGGCAAAGATCGCCACGGACGGGCAGGTGTCCGTCCGTGGCGACCCCGATCATCCGGCGAATTTCGGCCGGCTCTGCTCGAAGGGCTCCGCGCTCGCCGAGACCATCGGCCTCGACGGCCGGCTGCTCCATCCGCAAATCCACGACCACGGCTCGTCTTGGGACGAGGCGCTCGACCTCGTCGCTTCGACCTTCTGCCAAACCATTGCCGAACATGGTCCCGACGCGGTCGCCTTCTACGTCTCCGGCCAGTTGCTGACCGAGGATTACTACCTCGCCAACAAGCTGATGAAGGGTTTTGTCGGCTCGGCCAACATCGACACAAATTCGCGTCTCTGCATGGCGTCCTCGGTCGCCGGGCACCGCCGCGCGTTTGGTTCGGACACCGTGCCGGGAACCTACGAGGATATGGAACTCTCCGATCTCATCGTGCTGGTCGGCTCCAACCTCGCCTGGTGCCATCCGGTGCTTTATCAGCGCATCGCGGCCGCCCGCGAAAAACGGCCCGAGATGAAGGTGGTGCTGGTCGACCCGCGCCGCACCGTGACATCTGACATCGCCGACATGCATCTGGCGATCGCGCCGGATGGCGACGTCGCCCTGTTCACCGGCCTGCTCGCCTGGCTCGGCCAGCACAATGCGCTCGATCGTGCCTATATCACGGCGCATACGTCCGGCTTTGGACAAGCACTGTTCGCCGCCTCGGCGCTCAACCTTGCCGGCGTCGCTGCCGCCACGGGGCTCAGCGAAGACGAACTCGGCCGTTTCTACAGCCTGTTCGCCAGGACGGAAAAGACAGTCACCGTCTACAGCCAGGGCGTCAACCAGTCGTCCCAGGGCACCGACAAGGTCAATGCGATCATTAACTGCCATCTCGCCACTGGCCGTATCGGAAAACCGGGCGCCGGGCCGTTCTCTGTCACTGGCCAGCCCAACGCCATGGGCGGCCGCGAGGTCGGCGGCATGGCCAACATGCTCGCCGCCCATATGGAGATCGAAAACCCCGAGCATCGCGAACGCGTGCAGCGCTTCTGGAATGCGCCGGCGATTGCAGGGAAACCGGGCCTCAAGGCGGTCGATATGTTCAAGGCGGTTGCCGACGGACGCATCAAGGCGCTGTGGATCATGGCCACCAACCCGGTCGATTCGATGCCGGATGCAGGCGCCGTCGAAGCGGCGATCAAGGCCTGTCCCTTCGTCGTAGTGTCGGACGTGCTGGCCGAGACCGACACGGTCCGCCATGCCCATGTCCGGCTGCCGGCGACGGCCTGGGGCGAGAAGGATGGCACCGTCACCAATTCCGAGCGCCGCATCTCGCGCCAGCGCGCGTTCTTGCCGGTCCCCGGCGAGGCGAGGCCCGACTGGTGGATCATTGCCGAGGTGGCGCGGCGCATGGGCTTTGACGGGGCGTTTGCGCATGAGACGCCGGCGGAAATCTTTGCCGAGCACGCCGCGTTGTCGGCATTCGAGAATGACGGCGAGCGCGATTTCGACATTGGCGCTTATGCTGGTGTCGATAGAGAAGACTACGACGCGCTAGCGCCTTTCCAATGGCCAGGGCCGAGCCCAGGCACCCCCCTCACCCCGACCGGGCACCAATCCATCCGCTTCTTCGCCAACGGCAACTTCTACACGCCCGACCGCAAGGCACGCTTCATCGCCATCCGCCCAACCGTCGAAACCCGCATCACCTCCGATTTCCCGCTCATCCTCAACACCGGCCGCATCCGCGACCACTGGCACACTATGACGCGTACGGGCAAAAGCCCGCGCCTGTCCCAGCACATCGCCGAGCCCTTTGTCGAAATCCACCCAGTGGATGCGCACCGCCACGGCATTGGCGATGCCGACATCGCACGCGTCTCGACCCCGCGCGGCGAGGTGCTGGTCCGCGCGCTGGTGACCACGCGCCAGCGCCGGGGCAGCCTGTTCGCGCCGATGCACTGGACGGACCTATTCGCCGCCAGGGCCCGGCTCGACACGCTCACCGCATCGCTTACCGATCCGGTGTCAGGCCAGCCGGCGTTGAAGCATGTCGCGGCCAGCATCGAGAAATTCACCGCCAGGACCTTCGGCTTTGCCGTGACACGCAAAAGACCCACGACGATGGCCGCCGACTACTGGGCGGTAGCCAGATGCCGGGGCGGCTGGCGGGTCGAGCTTGCCTTTGCCAATGACGATGTCGACTGGACGGCCTTCGCCGGTTCGCTCTTCGATACCGCGGATGCCGAAGTTCTCGCCTATCACGACCGCGAGGCCGGCCAACACCGCATCGCCGCCTTCGATGGCGAGCATCTGACGGGTGCCTTGTTCATCGCGCCAGGTCCGGTCGCGGTGTCGCGCGGCTGGGCGGCCGAGCAACTCGGCGAGGTCCACGCCAGCCAGCGTCAGCGCTTCAGGATCGTTGCCGGTCGCGCCGGTGCCGGACGGCCCGATGCCGGCGCGACCGTCTGTTCCTGTTTCAACGTCGGGGTCAACCAGATCACGGCTGCCGCGGCCGCTGGCTGCACCACCGTGGACGCCATCGGCGCCGCGCTGAAGGCAGGCACCAATTGCGGCTCCTGCCGGTCCGAGATTCGCGCGATTATCGCGGCCAACCAGGTTCAGGCCGCCGAGTGAAGGCGACCCGCCAGGCCGGGCTGAGCTCCGGCCGGAAGTTGGGATCGAACCTTTCCAGCAGAAATCGACTTCGCGGATGATGGGGTGAAAGACGCCGCCATGGCCAGCAACCGGCCCCTGCAGGCGACCGTCGCGTGACGCCGCTCGCGTGGCTGGATCCCACCGTTCGGCTGACCATTGTTGGGAGGTGTTTTCCAAGCCATAGCAAGCAGTTGGCGAAATGCGCCATGAAATCGTCGCCGTGGATCTGTGGCTCGACTGGCGCTGTCCTCCGCAATTGGTACGTCTGGACACGCGTGTTGAAGACTGAAAAATGGGGAACGCAACCTCGCCATCCGAGTTGATTCAAAGCATCGGGAGATCAGCGCTGAATCTGGAAGACATAGCCGGCCATCCGGCCTTGCACCGCTACGTTCAGGAACAGTCGCAGTCCCTGATCCGCATCTATGAGGAAAGCCCGCGCCTGGCTTCCATCTTTGCCACACAGCAGCGCTGGCTTTTGGGTCATGTCGGCCTTGCCATGCACTTCAGGCGAGACCCGAATGACCGCCGCAAGGAGCTGACCGTATCGCGTTTCATCGAGGTCGTGCACAAGAACGCGGTGGCCAGCCGCAACACGGCGGACGCCTTCATCAAGGAGATGCTGCACTACAACATCGCCGAGTATGTGGCGGGCGGCGACGGCCGCACGCATCCCCTGCAGCCGACAGCGGCCACCATCGAGCGATTCACCGGCTGGGTAACAGCCCATCTGCGCACGCTCGACCACATCGACGGCGGCGACCGGCTGGCCAGATTCCTGGAGCGGCCCGAGATGCTTGCCACGCTGCAGCCGCTGGTGGCTGACGGCCTGCTTGCGTCCAAGCCGGTGCGCGAACCCAACCAGACCTTCTCCCTGTTCATCTGGCTCAACAATGGCGGCATCGTCATGGACTGGCTGATGTCGGGCATCGACCCCAACCACGCCGGCCTGGAGCGGATTCCGACGGGCGTGGTTTCGATAGGTGACTTCGCCAAATGGCTCAAGCTGTCGCGGACCCATCTCGGCCGCAAACTGCGCACGGCGGAGGAACTCGGCAGCATTGGCTGGCTTGGTCAGCGTGGCCATTCGGTGATGTGGGTGTCGCACGGATTCTACGAGGAATACATGACCGTCCAGGCCGCCAAGCTGGCCGTCGTCGACACCGCCTTCAAGGCCTGTTTTCCGGCATCGCAGGGCGACGGCTGAGCAGCGCCGCGCATGAGAGTCATTCCAGGAAAACTGTGAAGCGTTTTCCGTCCGGAATTGTGCCAGAACAGGTGGATTGACCGGTTCCGCGTTTGCGTGGCTGCGCGACGCCAAGGACCTCGGCAGCGTCGGCTGGCTCGGCCAGCGCCCAGTCACGAAAAGCCGACGCTGGACAGGCGTCAGAGCCTGTCCGGCGTTACTGCCGCGTGTACACCCTCCACCTGTGTCGATTGATGCTCGCCGAGCTTGATCGACACTGATCGCGGGCGGCTTTCTCAATCGATGTCGAACGAGACGCCTTGGGCGAGCGGCAGCGCCTTGGAATAGTTCACCGTGTTGGTGGCGCGGCGCATATAGGCCTTCCATGCATCGGAGCCGCTCTCGCGTCCGCCGCCGGTTTCTTTCTCGCCGCCGAAGGCACCGCCGATTTCGGCGCCTGAGGTGCCGATATTGACATTGGCGATGCCGCAATCCGAACCGTCGACACCGAGAAAGCGCTCGGATTCCTGCAGGTCGCGGGTGAAGATCGACGACGACAAGCCGGCACCGACCGCATTGTGCTCGTCAAGCACAGCGTCGAAATCCGAATACTTCATCACGTAGAGGATCGGCGCGAAGGTTTCTTCCGTTACTGGCGAAACCTGCTTTGGCATTTCGACCAGCGCCGGATGGACATAATAGGCATCCGGATGGCCATTCTCGACCCGTGTCCCGCCGGTCACCTTGCCGCCATGGGCGGTCGCTTCGCTCAGGGCCTTCTGCATGGCATCGAACGCTGCCTTGTCGATCAACGGCCCGACCAGCGACGAGGTCTCCAGCGGATTGCCGACCGAAACGCTCTGATAGGCCTTCTTCAGCCGCGGCACCAAGGCGTCGTAGACGCTGTCATGGACGAACAGGCGGCGCAGCGTCGTGCAGCGCTGGCCAGCCGTGCCCATTGCCCCGAAGGCGATGGCGCGCAGCGCCATGTCGAGATCGGCCGTCGGGCACACGATGCCGGCATTGTTGCCGCCCAGTTCCAGCACCGCTCGTGCAAAACGCTTGGCCAGGCGCGGACCGACATCCCGGCCCATGCGGGTCGAGCCGGTGGCCGAAACCAGCGGCACTTTCGGATGATCGACCAGGATCTCGCCGACGGCACGGTCGCCGATCAGCACCGGCGCCAGGCCTTGCGGTGCGTCCGCGCCGAAGCGCTTGACCGCGCGCTTGAAGATCGCCTCGCAGGCAAGCGCCGTCAGCGGCGTCTTCTCGGAAGGTTTCCATACCACTGCATCGCCGCAGACCAGCGCCAGCGCTGCGTTCCACGACCACACGGCGACCGGGAAGTTGAAAGCCGAGATGACACCAACGACGCCGAGCGGATGCCAGGTTTCCATCATACGGTGGCCGGGACGCTCGGTGGCGATGGTCAGACCGTACAATTGCCGTGAGAGACCGACGGCGAAATCGCAGATGTCGATCATTTCCTGCACTTCACCGAGCCCTTCGGAGGGTATCTTGCCAACCTCGATCGACACCAGCCGGCCCAACTCGGTCTTGTGCGCGCGCAGTTCTTCGCCCAGCAGCCGAACCAGTTCGCCGCGCTTGGGACCCGGCACCAGCCGCCAGGACCGGAATGCCTGGTGGGCGTCATTAATGGTCTTTGCCGCGTCGACTGGCGAGATCGTCTTCAGCGCCGCGATCTGCTCACCCGTCACCGGGCTGCGCACGATCAGGTCGCCGCCGACAAGCGCCTCCTTGGCCACGCCCAATTTCGCCAGAAGCTCGGCCGTTTCCTTCGCTATCGTCATTTTTGTCCCTTTCAGATCCCGCCGCTCGTGTGGCGTGGGTCAACGTCTTGCGCCATGCCTTCCCGCGCCGTTGCGGCTGGAAGGGGCTATCATGGCGTGCCATTACCTGTTTCAGGGGAAAATCGCCACCCCGGCATGGTCCAAGCCCAGGCTGCACGATTGAGCCAGACGACCCTTGGAGCAGAACTGGCAGAGGGCGCTTAGTCTAGTTTGCCTTTTTGGCCGGCGCGCGCACGGCGCCGTCTTTGATCAGACGGTCGATATGCATGCGGATATGGGCTGCTTCCGCCGCCGTGTTGGCGAGCGCAATGGCGCGGTCGAAGGCAATGCGTGCCTCCTCGCCCCGGTCGAGTTGCATCAAGAGCCCCCCCTTGAGGCCGAAGAAATGGAAATAGCCGGATAGTCTCTGCTCGAGCGGCTCGATCATCGCCAGCGCCGCTTCCGGTCCGCGCACCTTGGCCACCGCGACCGCACGGTTGAGCGTGATGACCGGCGACGGCTGCATCTGTTCGAGCAGGCCATAGAGCAGGTCGATCTCCACCCAATCCGTGTCCTCGGCCTTCTCGGCCCGCGCGTGGAGCGCCGCGATCGCCGCCTGCACCTGGTAAGGGCCGGGCTTGCGGTGGCGCAGGGCCTTGTCGACCAGCGCCAGCCCTTCGTCGATCATCTTGCGGCTCCACAGGCTTCGATCCTGGTCCTCGAGCAGCACGATCTCGCCATCATCGTCGAAACGTGCCGGTGCGCGTGCGTGCTGCAGGAGAAGCAGCGCCGTCAGCCCCATGATCTCCGGCTCGGTCTGGAACAATCTGAGCAGCAGCCGTGCCAGCCGGATCGCTTCCTCGCACAGAGGCGCGCGGGCCGGCGCCTCGCCGCTGTTGGTCGAATAGCCCTCGTTGAAGATCAGGTAGACCATGGACGCGACCGCCGCGAGCCGCTCGGAGCGCTCGACCGCGCCTGGCGTCTCGAACGGCACGCCGGCGTCCGCGATGCGCGCCTTGGCGCGGGTGATGCGCTGCTCCATCGCGCTCTCGCCGATCAGGAAGGCGCGCGCGATCTGCTTGACGGTGAGGCCGGAGACGACGCGCAGCGCCACTGCGATCTGCTGTGTTGCGGGCAAATCAGGGTGACAGCAGATGAACAGCAGCCGCAGGATGTCGTCGCGGTAATGCGCGCCGTCCAGCCGCTCCGCGATATCGCTCTCGGCGTCTTCCAGATCGGATATCTGGTCTTCCTCTGGCATCGGCGCTTGCTTGGCGCGCTTGCGCACCGCGTCGATGCCGCTGTTGCGGCCGACGAAGATCAGCCAGGCCGCGGGATCGCGTGGCGGCCCGTTCTGCGGCCAGTTCTTCAGCGCCTTGAGACAAGCATCCTGGAAAGCTTCCTCCGCGGTATCGAGATCGCGGAAATAGCGCAGCAGTGCGCCCATCGCTTGTGGGCGGGCAGCGCTGATCGCGGAGCTTATCCAGGCGAATTCGGTCATGCTGGAACCCTGGTTGGATGGAACACCGATACCGGCCGGATCTCATAGGAACCGCCGCTCGGGTTGACCTCGGAAAGCTCGCGGGCGAATTCGACGGCCTCGTCGAGGTCAGCGCAATCGAGCGTATAGAAGCCGAGGAACTGTTCCTTGGTTTCGGCGAACGGCCCGTCGATGACCAGCGATTCGCCTTTCACTTTCCGCAGCGTCGTTGCCGCAGTTGTCGGCAAAAGCCGCGCCACGGGCCCAAGCCGGCCGGCGTTGGCATACTTCTCCTGGACACCGAGCAGGTCGGCCATGACCTTGTCGTCCTGTTCCTTGCTCCAGGAGCAGACGACATCTTCGGAGGCGTAGCAGAGGATGGCATAGAGCATGGAGGGTCCTTTCTGTAGCAAAGGACGAAACAGTAGGGCCGATCCCGACATGGCGTCGATAAAAAAAATCGAGACGCCGCGGATTCAGCGGCCGCTGATTGCCGCCGATCGACTCTCCTGCGTCTTCAACCATCTCAGCACGAGCGCTTCCTCCTCATCGAGACCGTCTATGGATCGCTTGCGCTTGTTGGCTTCCGCCATTTCGGCAAGCAGCCGTCCTTCGCTCCAGGCCTCGAAGACCTGCGGGTGGATATAGCATTTGCGGCAGACCGCGCGCGTATTGCCCAGCCGTTCGGCCACTTTGTCGATGATGTTGTTCATCGCCCGCTTTCGCTGTGCCTGGCTTTCAGGCAGTTCCGTCTGTGCAAACAGCGACGCGGCATGGATGGTGCCGCCCCATGTGCGGAAATGCTTCGAACTGAACGCGTCGCCGGCGGCGTCCCGGATATAGCGGTTGACGTCGTCGGAGCGGACCGGGCGTCTGTCGTCTCTCTCGTCGAGATACTGGAACAGTTTCTGGCCCGGCAGGTCCTGCGCGCCCCGAACGATCCCGGCGATGCGGCGGTCCACCAGCTTCAATCTCCATTCCTTGCCGGACTTTCCCTTGAAGGCGAAGCGCAGGCTCGATCCCTTGATGTCGACATGCCGATCGCGCAACGTCGTCAGGCCGAAGCTCTTGTTATCGCGTGCATAGGCCGCGTTGCCGACGCGGATCATCGTGTTGTCGAGCAGCCAGACCACCGCTGCGACGACGCGTTCGAGCGGCAGGCCGTGACGGCGCAAGTCGCTGTCGATTCTGCGCCGAAGGTCCGGCAGGCTTTCGGCAAAAGCGACGAGGCTGGAATATTTGACACCGTCGCGCTCCTCGGCCCATTGCGGATGATAGCGATACTGCTTGCGCCCCCGCTGATCCCTCCCGGTCGCCTGGATATGCCCATTCGGATCGGGCGAAATCCAGACATCGGTCCAGGCCGGGGGGATGACGATGGCCGCGATGCGCGCCCTGTCGGCATCGGAGACCGCTCTCCCGTCCGGTCCCTTGTAGGCGAAGCCCTTGCCAGCCTTCAGCCGGCGGATGCCGGGCTCGGCATCGCTGACATAGGTGAGCGCGGTATCCCGGGCGGAAATCTGTGGTCGATTCTTGGGTACGCTATCACCGCCAGCCAATCGGCTACGCGACGATCCGGTTCTCTGCAGCATGACGGCTCCACGCAAAATGTCCGTAGATAAGCTGCGGGCTGACTGCTGGTTCCACACCCCGTCTGGAAAGCAGGATCCGGTGGCGTCGGCGAGGCAATGCGCTGCATCTGTGTCGGCGGAAAGGACAGCCGGCTGCGCGCGCCTTTTTTACGCCTTTTCGAGCACCACCGGGATGACGTCGACAGCCTGTTCTCCGACCTGTCCGCCGGTCGTCTTCAGCACGCCGACGATGGGCGCCACATCCGAATAGTCGCGCCCGTAACCGACGGTGATATGGTCGTTGGACGCCCGCATGCCGTTGGTCGGGTCGAACTCCTGCCAGCCGGCATCACGCCCGCACCAGACCTTGACCCAGGCATGCATGGCATCCGCACCTTCCAGCCGCGGCTTGCCCTTGGGCGGAATGGTGCGCAGGAAGCCGCTGACATAGCCGGCCGGAATGCCGAGTCCGCGCAGCCCGGCGATCATGATGTGCGAAAAATCCTGGCAGACGCCCCGCCTCAGCCGAAAGGCATCACTGGCCAGGGTCCGCACCGTGGTCGCTTCGCCATCATACGTGAAATCATGGTGGATGCGCTGGCAGAGGCTCATAGCCGTGCCGGCGGTCGAGCCACCGATGCTGTCTTGCGCATAGGTGGTGATCGCCGCATCCATGCCGGCGTGGCCGCTTGCCACCAGGAAGTGATGCGGCGACACCGGCGCCAGCGACCGCACGGCCGCCAGCTCCCGCCTCAGTCGGCCGATATCGGGCGACACGTCGAGCCCAGGCTCGGGCCGCGACACCGAAACGCGCGCGCTCATCCTTATGTCGAGCGCTTCATGCGCGTCGCGAAACGCGATCGAGGTAACGTTGTTGCCGAAAAAATCGGTAAAGTCGGATCGTTCATTGGGTGCCGGTTCAAAGGACAGCGAAGCGGCGATGACGCGCTGCACGCCGCCAATGGTCGGCGGCAGCACCCGCATCTGATGCCGGCCGCCGCCGGCAGCGGCGGCGTAGTCGTAATGGAGCAGAAGCCGGATGTCGTACAGCATGGCCATTGCTTTCTAGCCGAAATAGGCTTTGGCGAGGCTGTTGTAGAGGCCGCCGATTTCGCTGGCGAGTTCGTTCAGCGCCTTCGTAGTCATGTCAGCCGGCTCCTTGATGGCGATGGCGGTATTGAGCTGCAGGATCTCCTTGGCCGCCGCCGACATGTGCCCCTCGCCGCCGGTCGCCGGCAGCAACCCTATCTCGGTCTTCAGCCTTTCCAGCTGGAACAGGATGGAGCGTGGATTGAGCGGATCGAGCGCCAGGAGATCGACCACCGTGCGCCGGCCGGCCTGCACCGGATATTGCCGGCGATGGGTCATGACGCTGTCGCCGATCTCCAGCATCATGTCCAGCGCGCCATCCGGCGCCTTGCTGCCGGTCAGTCGGGCCAGCGTGCCGGCGATCTGGATGCCACGTTCCAGCCGCCGGCCGATCTCGAGGAAGCGCCAGCCGGCGAAACGGTACATGTTCTCGTGCAGCAGGCCGGAGAATCCGGCAAGCTTGCGCAGAATGACGGTCATGGCCCGCGTCGCGTCGTCGCCGGGCGCCACGGTGGTGGCGAACCGATGGATCGTCTTCGACAAATCCTTGAGCGCCAGCCAGCCATCCGGCGAGAAACGATCGCGGATCTGGCCGGCGCTGTAGACAGCGCTGTCGAGCATGCCGATCAGCCCTGGCGGGATCGCCGTTTCGACATCGATGCCGAACGGCTCGAGATAGTCCCTGATATCTGCCAGCAGAGGCATGTCGGGATCGGACGTTTCGGCGAGCCGCACATGATAGGCGCGCAGGATGCGCACGGTGTCTTCCGAGCGTTCGATGTAGCGGCCGAGCCAGGTCAGGTTTTCCGCCGCGCGGCTGGGCAGGCTACCCGGCCTGGTGCGGTTGAAGCTGTCGCCCTCCTGCGGCAGCAGCGTCTCGCGCTCGACTGGTCTGTCGCTGACCACCCAGACATCAGCCGCCTGGCCGCCGCGCTGCATGGCGATCGCCGTCGGGTCGAGCGACAGGCCGACGCGGGCGAAACCGCCCGGCATCACCGTCCATCCATCGGGCGTGCGCGCCAGATAGACGCGCAAGCTCGCCGGCCGGGGTTCCAGCCAGCCGCCGACATAGACGGGTGTCGTCGAAAGTGTCACCGCTTCCTGGCCGACGAAGGCCTCGCCGTCGCGTTCGATGCGCGCCACCAGTTCCGCCCGTTCCCCGACCGACAGCGCCGAGCCGAGCTTTGTCTGTCCGTCATCCTCGAAGGCAAGTCTTGTCGACAGCGCCGGGCCGACCACCATGCGGTCGATATTGGCGAGGACATGGGCGCGCTCCGTCCCCTGCCCGCACCACCATGTCGCCACACTGGGCAAAAGCAGCTCCTCGCCCCACAATTCGCGCGCGATCTTGGGCAGGAACGCAAGCAGCGCACGCGTCTCCATCAGGCCCGATCCCAGCGCATTGACGGTGGACACCGTACCTTGCCGGATCGCTTCGACCAGGCCCGGCGTGCCGATCTGCGAATCCGGACGCAGCTCGAGAGGATCGGCGAACGCGGCATCGAGCCGCCGCCACAGCACGCTGATCGGCATCAGGCCCGACACGGTGCGCACCATGAGCCTGCCGCCGGAAACAGTCAGATCCTCGCCTTCGAGCAGCATGATGCCGAGGTAGCGGGCGATATAGGCGTGTTCATAGTAGGTTTCGTTGAGCGGCCCCGGCGTGAGGATGGCGACGCGGCCGTCGCTCTCCTTTGCTATTCCGATCAGTGCATCGCGGAAGCGACGGAAGAAGCCGGCGAGCCGGTGCACATGCATCTCGCCATAGATGTCTGACAGTGCGCGCGTGGTGGCGACCCGGTTCTCCAGCGCGAAGCCGGCGCCCGAAGGCGCCTGGGTGCGGTCGCCAAGCACCCACCAGCGGCCATCGGGCCCGCGGCCGAGCTCGAAGGCGCAGAAGTGCAGGAAATGCCCTCCGGCCGGCCTGGTGCCGACCACGGGCCGCAAATATTCAGGGCTCGCCGCGATCAGCCCTGCCGGCAGGATGCCTTTTTCGACCAGTCGGTTCTGTCCATGGATATCGGCGACAATTTCCTCGAGCAGGTCGGCGCGCTGCACCAGGCCGGCGCTGATCGCCTGCCACTCGCTGTCCTCGATGAGCACGGGAATATGCGCCAGCGGCCATTCGCGCTCGTTGGCGCCCGCCTTGTCATAGACGCGGTAGTAAACGCCCGCATCGCGCAGATACTGGTCGGCGCGGGCGAAGCGCTGGCCGAGCTTTTCGGCCCCGAGTTCGTCCAGCGCTTCGACAAAATCCTTCCAGACCGGGCGGGGATTGCCCGACGCGTCGACCATCTCGTCGACGACGCCGTCAATCGGCTGGTAGTGCTCCAGCAGGCTATGGGCCTGCGGCTTGCCGCGTACCCTTTTGTGATTCCCCTTTGCCATATGGTCAGATCACAGTCTTGGCGGACGCCTGAGGTCAAGGGTCATCGGGAAATCTTCCCCCGGCTGTTCTTCACGCAACACATAGCCGGACGGGGTATGGCCGCGCGGTTCGAAGCGGGCGAGCCGCCGTGCCTCGGCCTCGTTGCCATTGACCGGGAAGGTGTCGTAGTTGCGTCCGCCGGGATGGGCGACATGGTAGACGCAGCCGCCGACCGCCCTGCCCGACCAGCGGTCGTAGATGTCGAACACCAGCGGCGTGTTGACCGGCAGTGCCGGATGCAGGCCCGAAGCCGGCTGCCAGGCCTTGAAGCGCACGCCCGCCACCGCGACCTCGCGGTTGTCGGTAGCCCTCATCGGCACGATGCGGCCGTTGCAGACGATCGCATGGCGCTCCGGATTGAGACCTTCGGTCTTGACCTGCAGCCGTTCGACCGAGGAATCGACGAAACGCACCGTGCCGCCGATCGCGCCCTGCTCGCCCATGACATGCCATGGCTCCAGCGCTTGCCTGAGCTCCAGCTTGATGCCCGCATGCTGGACTTCGCCGCAGAAGGGAAAGCGGAATTCGAGCTGGGCGTCGAACCATTCGGGCCGGAACTCGAAACCATTGAGCTTGAGGTCGTCGAGCACATCGAGAAAGTCCGCCCAGACATAGTGCGGCAGCATGAAGCGGTCATGCAGCGAAGTGCCCCAGCGCACGAAGCGTCCGTCGAGCGGGTTCTTCCAGGCGCGTGCGATGATAGCCCGCACCAGCAATTGCTGCGCCAGAGACATGCGCGCATTGGGTGGCATCTCGAATCCACGGAATTCGACAAGGCCAAGCCGACCGGTCGGTCCATCGGGCGAGAACAGCTTGTCGATGCAGATTTCCGAGCGATGCGTATTGCCGGTGACGTCGCTCAACAGATTGCGGAACAGGCGGTCGACCAGCCATGGCAAGGGTGCGGCCCCCTGGTCGGGATGCGGCACCTGCGCCATGGCGATCTCGAGCTCATAGAGCGAATCGTGCCGCGCCTCATCGAAACGTGGCGCCTGGCTGGTCGGCCCGATGAACAGGCCGGAGAACAGATAGGACAACGAGGGACGCCGTTGCCATTGCAGCACCAGGCTCTTCAGCAGGTCGGGCCGGCGCAGGAACGGACTGTCATTGGGCGTGGCGCCACCGACCACGACATGGTTGCCGCCGCCGGTACCGGTGTGGCGGCCATCGATCATGAACTTGTCGGCGCCAAGCCGCGTCTGCCGCGCCTCGTCATAGATCGCCGTCGTCGTCGCCACGCAATCCTGCCAATTCGAGGCGGGATGGATGTTGACTTCGATGACGCCGGGGTCGGGTGCCACGCGGATGACGTTGAGGCGCGGGTCCTGCGGCGGGCCGTAGCCCTCGATATGCACGGGAAGGCCAATCGCCTTTGCCGCGTTCTCGGCAGCGGCGACGAGTTCGAGATAGTCTTCCAGCGCCTCGACCGGCGGCATGAAAACGCACAGCCTGCCGTCACGCGGTTCGACCGAAAGTGCCGTGCGCACCGCGCCGCCGATCTCGGTGATCTCCTGCTCGACCCGCTCCTGCTGGCCGGTCGCCGCCGTGAACGACACCGCCTGCTGGCGGCGGGCCATTTCGTCGGCACCTTCCAGTTCGGCCGGAGCCGCCGCAGGCAAGATTGCTTCCCGCACGGGCAGCGGGCCACGCGGCAGCGACGGATCGACAGGCACGATGTAGGGGAACTGCGCGGGCGGCACATGAGGAAGCGTTCCCAGCGGCAAGCGGTAGCCGACCGGGGAATCGCCCGGCACCAGGAACAGCCGGCCGCGCCGCGTCGTCCACCTCTCCGAACGCCAGCGCGGATCGGACGCCTGGCTGTTCCAGCGCTGCACTGGCAGCACATAGCCGGACGGCTTGGTCAGCCCGCGCTCGAAGACGCGCGCCATGCGGCTGCGTTCCTCGGGGTTTTCCAGCTTGGAGTTGGACGGGTCGACATTCTCGGGCAGCTTGCCTTCCTTGAGCAGCCATTCGGCCGGATCCTCATAGGCTTCACTGACCATGGACGTGTCGATGCCGAGCTCGCCGGCGATCGCCGTCAGCAGGCTTTCGGCCTGTTTCGGCCCGACATCAGCCGAGCTTTTCTCCGGCGCGATCAGCGACGGATCGCTCCACACCGGCTCGCCGTCGGCGCGCCAAAAGAGTGAGAAGGTCCAGCGCGGCAGGCTTTCACCGGGATACCATTTGCCCTGGCCGTAATGCAGAAAGCCGCCGGGCGCGAAGCGCTCGCGCAGGCGGCGGATCAGCGCGTCGGCCTTTTCACGCTTGCTCGGCCCGACGGCGGCGGTGTTCCACTCGGCGGCCTCGAAATCGTCGATCGACACGAAGGTCGGTTCGCCGCCCATGGTCAGCCGCACATCCCCGGCCGCGAGCGCGGCATCGACCTTGTTGCCGAGCGCGTCGAGCGCTTGCCAGCTTTCATCCGAGAACGGCTTGGTGATGCGCGGATGCTCGGCGATGCGGTCGACCCGCATCTCGAAGCCGAACTCGACATTGGCAAAGCTCGCCATGCCTGAAATGGGTGCCGCATTGCGGAAATGCGGCGTGGCGGCCAGCGGCACATGGCTCTCGCCGGTGAGCAGGCCGGAAGTCGGGTCGAAACCGATCCAGCCGGCACCGGGAAGATAGACCTCGCACCAGGCATGCAGGTCGGTGAAATCGACTGATGTGCCGGCCGGCCCGTCCAGCGCGACCAGGTCGGGCTTGAGCTGGATCAGATAGCCCGAGACGAAGCGCGCGGCGACGCCGAGATTGCGCAGGATCTGCACCAGAAGCCAACTCGAATCCCGGCAGGAGCCCTTGGCCGCCGCCAGCGTTTCCTCCGGTGAGAAGACGCCGGTCTCCATGCGCACGATGTAGGCGATCTCGCGCTGCAGACGCGCATTGAGGTCGACGAGGAAATTGACCGTGTTCGGCGCGCTGCGGTCGACGGTTTCCAGGAAAGCTGAGAGAAGCGGCCCCGCCGGCTCCGGTGCCCGGTAGATGGCCAGATCAGCCCTGATTTCCTCGGGATAATCGAACGGGAACGCCTCCGCCGACGGTTCGACGAAGAAGTCGAACGGATTGTAGACCGTCATGTCGGCGACGAGATCGACCTCGATCTTCAGCTCCGTCACCGGCTCGGGAAAGACAAAACGGGCGAGGAAGTTGCCGTAGGGGTCTTGCTGCAGATTGACGAAGTGGTTCGCCGGCTCGACTTTGAGCGAATGGCTCAACACCTTGGTGCGGGAATGCGGTGCTGGCTGAAGCCTGATCACCTGGGGACCCAGAACCACCGGCCGGTCGTATTTGTAGTGGGTCAGGTGGTAGACGGCTGCCAGAATTGCCATGGGGCCCCGGAATTCAGCGTTTCAGACGATTTCGCTGAACCCTGACACATCCGGCCGCCATTCTCCAAGCGGATGTTGCGGTGCACCTAAATTAAACGGCTATCGAACGGTCAGAAGAACGCCTGTATCCCCGTCTGCGCCCGTCCCAGGATCAGCGCGTGCACGTCATGCGTGCCCTCATAGGTGTTGACGGTCTCCAAATTCTGCGCGTGGCGCATGACGTGGTAGCCGATCTGGATACCGTTGCCGCCATGCATGTCGCGGGCCTGGCGGGCGATGTCGAGCGCCTTGCCGCAATTGTTGCGCTTGACGATCGAGATCATTTCCGGCGCCATTTTGCCTTCATCGAGCAGACGCCCGACGCGCAACGAAGCCTGCAGCCCCAAAGCGATCTCGGTCTGCATATCGGCGAGCTTCTTCTGGTAGAGCTGCGTGCCGGCCAGCGGCTTGCCGAACTGCTTGCGGTCGAGGCCATACTGGCGAGCGCGATGCCAGCAATCTTCCGCCGCGCCCATCGAGCCCCAGGAAATGCCGTAGCGGGCCCGGTTGAGGCAACCGAACGGTCCGCCGAGCCCCTTGGCGTTGGGCAGCAATGCTTCCTCGCCGACCTCGACGCCTTCCATCACCACTTCACCGGTGATCGACGCCCGCAGCGACAGCTTGCCCCCAATCTTCGGCGCCGACAGCCCCTTCATGCCTTTTTCCAGCACGAAACCGCGGATCTCGTCCTCGCCGTTCTCGCCCTTCAACTTCGCCCAGACGACGAACACGTCGGCGACCGGCGCATTGGAAATCCACATCTTGGAGCCGGTCAGCTTATAGCCGCTGGCGGTCTTTTCCGCGCGCGTCTTCATGCCGCCGGGGTCGGAGCCGGCATCCGGCTCGGTCAGGCCGAAGCAGCCAATCCATTCGCCGCTGGCGAGCTTCGGCAGGTACTTCTTGCGTTGTTCATCCGAGCCATAGGCGTAGATTGGATACATCACCAGCGATGATTGCACCGACATCATCGAGCGATAGCCGGAATCGACGCGTTCGACTTCCCGCGCCACCAGCCCGTAGGTCACATAGTTGGCGCCGAGGCCACCGAACTCCTCCGGGATGTTGATGCCGAGCAGGCCAGCCTCGCCCATCTCGCGGAAGATCGCCGTGTCGAAAGTCTCGTTGAGATACGCCTCCTCGATGCGCGGCGCGAGCTTGTCGGCGGCAAAGGCCGCCGCGCCGTCGCGCACCATGCGTTCGTCTTCCGAGAGCTGGCCCTCGATCAGGAACGGGTCTTCCCAGACGAATGCATTCTTGTCGGCGGCCATGGCTTGATCCTCAGAAGGGTGAAGCCCGGCTTATCGGCCCGTGGCCTGAAAAAATCAAACGAAATTGCTTCACCGATCAATGAGCGTTAGGAATGGATCATGAGTGTCCAGCGTCGCCTTTTACCCAACATCAGCGCCCTTGCCGCCTTCGAGGCGGTGGCCCGGCTTGGCAGTTTCACCGCTGCCGCCCAGGAACTGGATCTAACCCAGGGCGCCGTCAGCCGGCAGATCAGCTTGCTGGAAGATCAGTTCGGCCGCCGATTGTTCGAGCGCGACAGCCGCAACGTCCGCCTGTCGACGGCAGGCGAAATCTACGCCGAGGCGGTACGTTCGGCGCTTGGCCAATTGCGCGACGCAGCGCTTGGATTGATGAGCAATCGGCATAGCGGCATCCTGAACCTGGCCATATTGCCGACCTTCGGCACGCGCTGGCTGATGCCGATGATCCCCAATTTCGTCGAAAGCAATCCCGACATCACCATCAACTTCGTCACGCGCGTCGGCCGGTTCGACTTCGCCAGGGAGAGGTTGGATGCAGCCATCCACTACGGCCTGCCGGACTGGCCGGACGCCGACTCGACACTGCTGGTGCGTGAGACGGTGGCACCGGTGGTGTCGCCCGAGTTCCTCGCCGGCCGCGCCATCGCCACGCCGGCCGACATCGGTCGTTTGCCGCTGCTGCATATGACGACGCGCCCCGGCGCCTGGACGGAATGGTTCGAGCATCAGGGACTGAGCGCGCCGACCGGGCCGGGCATGCAGTTCGAGCAGTTCGGCACCGCCGCCCAGGCTTGCATGGCGGGGCTCGGCGTGGCGCTGTTGCCGCTGCTCCTCATCGCTGGCGAATTACAGCGCGGCCAGCTTGTGCCAGCACCCGGCCAGCCGATGCAAAGCCGCAGCGCCTATTACCTCGTCATTCCCCACGACAAGCGCGGCTATCCACCGGTTGCCAGCTTTCGAGATTGGCTGCTAGGCCAGCTCGAGAAGGAGCCGGCTGTTCTGGCGTGGTAGCTATTTCCGCTTCAGTGCGTCCGCCAGCGCAGCGCCGAACGCACCTTGCTGTGCCGGCCGCTCGGGCTGGCGCTGCGGCGCCGGCGAGCGTGGCGCCGGCCTGCCGCCGCCATTGTCGCGCGGCCCGCTCCTCGGCGCGCCGCCCTCACCGGCATCCCTACGCATAGAGAGCGCGATGCGCTTGCGCTTGATGTCGACATCGACGACGCGCACCTTCACCACGTCGCCGGCCTTGACCACCTCATGCGCGTCCTTGATAAAACGGTCGGCCAGTTGCGAGACATGCACCAGCCCGTCCTGGTGGACGCCAATATCGACGAAGGCGCCAAACGCCGCCACGTTGGTAACGGTGCCTTCCAGCAGCATGCCGGGCTTCAAATCCTTGATGTCGTCGATGCCATCGGCGAAGGTCGCGGTCTTGAAGCCGGGGCGCGGGTCGCGGCCGGGCTTTTCCAGCTCGGCAAGAATATCGCGCACCGTCGGCAGGCCGAACCGCTCGTCGACGAAGACGCGCGGGTCGAGCGCCTTCAGCGCGGCGCTGTCGCCCATCAGCGAACGCACATCGCGGCCGCAGGCGGCGACGATCTTCTTAGCCACCCCATAGGCTTCCGGATGCACCGACGAGGCATCGAGCGGCTCACTGCCATTGGCAATGCGCAGGAAGCCGGCGGACTGTTCGAACGCGCGCGGCCCAAGCCGCGCCACCTTCAGCAGGTCCTTGCGGCTGGCGAACGGGCCGGTCGCATCGCGATGCGCGACGATCGCCTCGGCAAGCGACGCCCCGAGGCCCGAAACGCGCGCCAGCAAGGGCGCCGAGGCGGTATTGAGGTCGACACCGACCGCGTTGACGGCGTCCTCGACGACAGCCTCCAGCGAACGGCCGAGCCGGTATTGGTCGACATCGTGCTGATACTGACCGACACCGATGGATTTCGGCTCGATCTTGACCAATTCGGCTAGCGGATCCTGCAGGCGCCGCGCAATCGACACCGCGCCGCGCAGCGACACGTCGAGGCCGGGAAATTCCGCCGCCGCCGTCGCCGAGGCCGAATAGACCGAGGCACCCGCCTCGCTGACGATAACCTTGAGCGGCTTCGGGCCTGAACCCGCTGGCATGTCCGACAGCATGTCCGCCACCAGCTTCTCCGTTTCGCGGCTACCGGTGCCGTTGCCGATCGAGATCAGCTCGACCTTGTGCTGGCGGATCAGCGCGGCAAGCTCGGCCTGCGTGCCGCGCACATCGTTCCGCGGCGGGAACGGATAGACCGTCGTCGTCGCCAGCAGCTTGCCGGTGCCGTCGACCACCGCAACCTTCACGCCGGTGCGGATGCCGGGATCGAGCCCCATCGTCGGCCGCGAGCCGGCGGGAGCCGCCAGCAGCAAATCCTTCAGGTTTCGGGCAAAGACATGGATCGCCTCTTCCTCGGCCCGCTCGCGCAGGTCGCGCATCAGATCGAGCGTGAGGTGCAACGACAGTTTTATCCGCCAGGTCCAGCCGGCGACCTCCATCAGCCAGCGGTCGCCCGGCAGGCTGGCGCCGATGGCGTAGGCATTGGCGATCATCCGCTCGACCGGCTTCACCGGTGAGGCATCGTCGGCGTCGACCTCGATATCGAGCGACAGCACCTCTTCATTGCGGCCGCGCAGCATGGCCAGCGCGCGGTGACTTGGCGCCGTGGACCAACGCTCGACATGGTCGAAATAGTCCGAGAATTTCGCGCCGGCCTCCTGCTTGCCGTCGACCACCCTGGCGCGCAGGAAGGCGCGCTCCTTCATGTAGCCACGCAGCTTGCCCACCAGATCGGCATTTTCCGCGAACTGCTCCGACAGGATGTCGCGCGCGCCATCGAGCGCCGCCTTGGTGTCGGCCACCTCTTCGGTGACATAGGCGAGCGCGACTTCCGCGGGCACCAACGAGCGGTCGTTGAGAATGGCTTCGGCGAGCGGCCCCAGCCCGCGCTCCCTGGCAATCTCGGCCTTGGTGCGGCGCTTCGGCTTGTAGGGTAGGTAGATGTCTTCGAGTTCCGCCTTGGTAGCCACCGCCCCGATCTTCGCTTCGAGGTCTGGCGTAAGCTTGCCCTGCTCGCGGATCGAACCCAGGATGGTGTCGCGGCGGGCGTCGAGTTCGCGCAGATAGACGAGACGCTCGGCAAGGTCGCGCAGCTGCGTGTCGTCCAGCCCGCCGGTCACCTCCTTGCGGTAGCGTGCCACGAATGGCACCGTCGCCCCCTCATCGAGCAGTCCGATCGCCGCGGCCGCCTGTTCGGGCCGCGCCTTGATTTCGGCTGCGATGATGGCTGCGATGCGCTTGATGTCGGATGCCATGTCGTTCCCACTCTCGTCGAAAAGAGCGGCGACCATAGGCGCAGAGATCAGGTCCGCCAACCACCGCGTTTTCAACGGCAGCGGAGGTCCACAGGAAAGCGCGGAAGATTGGATTGTCCGGGCTGGTCAGGCCATGCGGCTCAGCACTTCGAAAAAGGCAACGATTTCGAGGTCCAGTGCATCGTCGACCGGCTCCGGCTGCGACGACATCTTGGCGATGACCACTTCGGTCCCGGGATCGACATAAAGCCATTGCCCATGAATTCCGATGCCGCAATAGGCGCCATTTTCGAAACCGGTCTGATACCATTTATTGCGGTAACGGCCTTTCGGGAACAGCGGCAGCATGGCACCGCGCTGCCAGGCTTCCGAGCTGCCGCCGGTGCTGGTGGTGTCGCGCACCCAGGCCTCGGGCACGATGCGGCGGCCATTGGCCTTGCCGCCTTGCCGCATCATCTCGCCGATGCGCGCCAGGTCACGCGGCGTCACCGAAATGCCGCCTGCGGTGCGTGCCGTGCCTTCCATGTCGACACCGACGGAGGCCTCACTGACGGCGCCAAGCGGCAGCCACAGTTTTTCGCGCATCAGGTCGCAGAAGCGCTGCCCTGAAGCGCGTTCCAGGAGAAGGCCGAGCAGGTCGGAATTGGGCGAACGGTAGCGGAAGGTCTGGCCATGCGGCTCGGCAAGCCGCTGCAGGGTCAGGATGAATTCGCGCAGGCTTTCGGTGCCGCCGCCGGGGTTCCACAGCGTCGCGCGGCGATAGCGGGCGAAGGCGCTTTCCGGATCGAGATAGGCCTCCTCGAAATCGAGGCTGACGCTCATGTCGAGCACATTACGCACGCTTGCATCGCCATAGGCCGAGCCGGCGGCTTCGGGGATGTAGCGCGTCACCGGCGCTTCAGGGTCGAACACCCCCTCGCCTTCCAGTATGCCGGCGACGATCGCCGTCACCGACTTGCTGATCGAGAAGATGATGTGACGCGCGCCGAACTCCATATGCGGCGCGAACCAGTCGCCAATGATCTTGCCGCCTTTCATCACCGTCAATGCGTCGGTGCTGGAGCGGACGAGAAACTCGGCCACCGTCTCCGGCGCGCTCGCGACCGTGACCTTTTCCCCGAGCAAGCCGCCCAAGTCCCGCACAGGAGCCTCGATGACGCCCGGCGCCGCTGCCACGCGTGCCGTCGGCACCAGTTCGCCGAGGTTCTGGAATGACCACCGGTTGAACGGGGCCACGCGCCAGTTGGCGAGCAGCACCTCGTTACGGCCGAATCCGTACCGTGTCTCGAACGCGGTCTTGCCGGCCATCGCGTTTCCTACCAGTCCATTGTTCTTGAAGCTCAGCTAAGCGCCGCTGCGATGGCGTGCACGGCCTTCAGCGTTGCCACGGAATAGGCCATGTTGCTGAAATCCGGGTAGGTCGACAGCTTCACCACCACCATTCCTGTGTTCCAGTCGATATGAATCAACTGTCCAAACACGCCCCGGCACATCAGGGCGCGCGAGCTGGGATCCTCGATCCAGAACTGGTTGCGGTAGCTGCCCTCGGGCAGGCTGGCGGAGAAATCCGGACCATGCTTGCCAGTGCGCGTCGCCTCGATCCAGTCGGCCGGCACGATGCCGCCGCCATTGTCGAGGATCAGCTGGCCGAAGCGGGCGTAGTCGCGCAGCGTCGCGTTGAAGCCGCCATCGGCGAGCGCATAGCCGGCGCTGTCGACGGTGAAGCAGGCGCTTTCGTCGGCACCGAGCTTTTGCCAGAGTTCCTCGGAAACCAGCTGCGCCAGCCGCTTGCCCGTCACCCGTTCCATGATGAAGGCGAGCACGTCCGTCTCGATCGAGCGATATTCGAACGCAGCCCCATGCGGGCGCACCGTCTCTTTCAAGCCCAGGATCAGCTCGAACATGTGCGAGGGCCAGCGAAAATCCGGATTGCTGCCCGGCGGCACCGGCTTCCAGCCGGTGGCGACATCGACCTGGCCGATGTCGGAATAGCGGTCGGTGTATTCCTCTGAGAACCGCACGCCGGTGGTCATGTCGAGCACATGCTGGACGCTGGCGCCGGCCCAGCCGGTCGCGCTCAGTTCCGGCAGGTAGTCCGTCACTAGCTTCGCCGGATCGATCAGGCCGCGCCCCGCCAATATGCCGAACACCGAGCCGGTGACAGACTTCGCCATCGACTGCGACAGATGCAGCGTGCGCTCGTCCATGCCGTTGAAATAGCGCTCATAGGCTATCCTGCCGTCCTTGAGCACCAGGAGGCCGTCCGTATAGGTCTCGTCGAGCAGACCGGCGAGCGTCGAAGGCCTGCCCCCGCTGTCCTCGACCGCCAACCCGTCGAGATCGACCTCGGCGCGTTCGAGACGGTGGCGATGGCCAGCGCCGCGCCAGACTTCGACGGTCGGCAGAATTTCCCTGATGTGCTGGAAAGCCCAGCGGTTCCAGGGCGCCCTGTCCCAGTCGAGCTTGGGGGGCACCATGGCGGGCGGCGAACCCTGCATGATCGGCGGCCGCGGATCGCTGTTGCGGTAGGATGTCATGAAGGGCCATTCCCGGAAAAGAAAAGACCCGGCGGCATGTGCCGCCGGGCCCTTGTGTCTGTGACTATTTCTGCAGTTCGGTCCAGATCTTGGTGTAAATGTCCTGGATTTCCGGAGCGCACATCTTCTGCAGTTCGCCAAGCGGCTTGGCGTCCGCCGGAATGACGACTTCCGGCGCGTCCTTCATGTCGGCCGGCATGTACTTGTCCGAACCGGCGATGGCATTGGCGTAGCGGTGGAAGGCCGAGAGACCCGCCGCATTTTCCGGATCCATGATGAAGTTCTGGAACAGCTTGGCGTTCTCGACGTTCTTGGCCTCCTTGAGAACGACGACGTTGTCGCTCCACAGGCCATAGCCTTCCTTCGGATAGTTGAAGTGGATGGCAGGGTTGGCCAGCCGCTGGCGCAGGGCCGAACCGTTCCAGTCGCTGGTTGCCTTGAAGTCGCCGGCGCCCATCTTCTCGATGGTGTTGTATTCCATCGAGATCCAATTCGGCTTGGCCGCGACAAGCGTATCGCGCACCTTCTTCAGAACCGCCTTGTCGTCGGTGCATTGCTGGCCACCGAGATACTTGATCGCCGCGAAGATGACGTCATTCATCTCGGGAACGACGTTGACCTTGCCCTTCAACTCGTCAGGCGTATTGAAGATGATGCCCCAGCTATTGGTCGGGCCCTTGTAGGCGTCGGTGTTGACGACGACGCCGATCGTGCCCCAAGCCCACGGAACAGTGTATTTGCGGCCTGGATCGAAGTCAGGATTGGCCCATTCGGGCGCAATGTTCTTGGCGTTCTCCATCTGGCCCGGGTCGGTCTCCTGGACGAGGCCTTCCTTGATCCAGATCGGCACGTAGGTCTGCGAAGGCACCGCGATGTCGAAGCCGGTGCCACCCTGGCGAACCTTGGCCAGCGCGGTGTCGTTGGAATCGTAATCGGTGATGGTCACCTTGATGTTGTATTTGGCCTCGAACTTCTTGATCACGTCGGGGCTGGTATAGTTGCCCCAATTGTAGATGTTCAGTTCGCCATCGGCGCGGGCAATGCCCGTCGAAGCGAGCAGCGCCAACCCTATGGCGCTCGCTGTTGTCTTCCAGTTCATGGTTTTAACTCCCATTATCGGTTTCAGTCTCGTTTCCTGCTGACGAAGAAAAACAACGTGACGATCGCGACCGAAAGCAGCAGGAAGGCGGTCGATATCGCGTTGATCTCGGGCGTTATGCCGCGGCGGATCTGGCCGAGCATGTAGGTGGGCAGCGTGTCCTGGCCGCCCGATTTGACGAACTCGGTGATGACGACGTCATCGAGCGAGATGACGAAGGCCAGCATCAGTCCGGCCAGGATACCGGGCCACAAAAGCGGCAGCGTGATGCGACGAAAGGTTTTCCACGGCGGGGCGTAGAGGTCGGCCGCGGCGCGTTCCAGCGTCAGGTCCATATTCTCCAGCCGCGCCCGTATCGGCAGGTAGGCAAAGGGAATGCAGAACGCCGTATGCGCGGCGACCAGGTAGCCGATACCGGAATAGCCGGTGAAGATCTTGATGCGCGAGAAGAAGATCAGCAGCGCCACGCCGGTGACGATCTCGGGCACCATCAGCGGCTGGTTGATCGCCGCGTATTTGAAGGTGAGGCCGGGATAGGACGCCGTGCGTGTGGTGGCTAGCGCGGCCATGGTGGCGAAGATGGTCGACAGCACCGCCGCGATGGAGCCGATCTGGAACGAACGCAGCGTCGCGTCGATGACCTGCGTGTTCTGGTATGCCGATTGGAACCATTTCAGCGAAAAGCCACCCCATTCGGATGTCGAGCTCGCCGCGTTGAAGGCGTAGATGACCAGCACGATGATGGGCAGATAGAGGATGACAAAGCAGGTCGCCGCGATCGCTGTGAAGCCGGTCTGATGCTTGATGGAAAAGTTCTTAGCCATGCCGCATCCCCGACTTGCCGGCATTGCGCACATAGGCAAGCAGCGCCACCATGACTATGATCATCACCGTTATCGACAGCGCCGAGCCCAGCGGCCAGTTGCGGCCCTGTCCGAACTGCAATTCGATCAGGTTGGACAGCATCATGTTCTTGCCGCCGCCAAGCACGCTCGGCGTCACGTAGGCGCCCAGTGCCGGAATGAAGACCAGGATCGAGCCGGCGATGACGCCGGGTTTGACCAGCGGGAAAATGATCTTCCGCAGCACCTTGAAGCGTGTCGCGTAAAGGTCATAGCCAGCCTCGACCAGCCGGAAGTCGAGCTTCTCCATGCTGGCATAGATCGGCAGCACCATCAGCGGCAGGTAGACATAGGCCATGCCGATCAGGATCGCCGTGTCGGTGTAGAGCATCTGGACCGGCGCCGAGACGATGCCGAGCTTGAGCAGGATCGTGTTTACAATGCCTTCGTTGCGGATGATCTGCAGCACGGCGAAGGTGCGGATCAAAAGGTTCGTCCAGAACGGGATGGTGATCAGGAACAGCCAGAGATCCCTGGTCTTTTCGCTGCGCGTCGCCATGAAATAGGCCGTCGGGAAACCGAGCGCCAAGGTGGCGAGCGTCGTCACCACCGCAAGCTTGATCGAGCGCCAGACGATGGTGACATGCGCCGCCGCGAGCGACAGCGTGTCGTCGAAAATATCGCGTTCCAGGAAGACCGATGTCCAGGCGTCGGATGAGAACTGCCATTTCACGTCGCCATAGGCGCCGGGGGTGAGGAACGAATAGACCAGCACGATCAGCAGCGGGCCGGTCGCGGCAAACAGAATGACCAGCAGCGCCGGCGCTGACAGAAGCCAGCGGTCACGGACATCGCGCCGTTCCGCTGCCTTGGCGACTTCTTCCGCGGTCGCCATCAGTCCCTCAGCACTTGCGCGGCATCGTTGCCGATCATGATGCCAACCTTGTCGCCGCGCTCGAAACCGCAGCCGGCGCTGCGCGTGTTCTGCTGGCGCACGGTGAAGGCCTCGCCGCTGTCGAGATGGACATGGATATGCGTGTCGGTGCCGAAATAGACGATGTTCTCGACCGTGCCCGACAGGTCGCCCTTGTCCTTCGACAACTTGGCATGCTCGGGCCTCACCACCACGGTGGCGTTTTCCTTCGGCTGGAAGCCTTCGGCGACGGTGGCATCGATGACCGCACCGGATTTGAGTGTCGCGCGCACTTTGCCATTGCCGGCGCCTGAAATGGCGGCGGTGAGGAAATTGGTTTCGCCGATGAAGTCGGCCACGAAGCGTTCCGCCGGCTTGTCGTAGATGTCCCAGGGCGAGCCGACCTGCAGGATCTTGCCCGACGACATCACCGCGATGCGGTCCGACATCGTCAGCGCTTCTTCCTGGTCATGAGTGACGAAGATGAAGGTGATGCCGGTTTCGTTCTGCAGCCGCTTCAACTCGATCTGCATCTCCTTGCGCAGCTTGTAGTCGAGCGCCGAGAGCGGTTCGTCGAGCAACAGCACTTTCGGCTGCGGCGCCAATGCCCTTGCCAGCGCCACGCGCTGCTGCTGGCCGCCCGAAATCTGGCCGGTGCGGCGGCCGGCCAGCGCTTCCATCTTGACCAGCTTCAGCATCTCGGTGACGCGCGCCTTGATCTCGGCCTTCGGCTTGCCCAGCATTTCCAGGCCAAAGCCGATATTGTCGGCGACCGTCATGTGCGGGAACAGCGCGTAGGACTGGAAAACGGTGTTGACCGGCCGCTTGAAGGGCGGCAATGGCGCGATGTCCTGGCCGTAGAGCAGGATCTCGCCGGCGGTTGGAAAGTCGAAGCCGGCGATCAGCCGCAGCAAGGTGGTCTTGCCGCAGCCGGATGGTCCCAGCAGCGTGAAGAACTCGTTCTCGCGGATGGAC
This sequence comes from Mesorhizobium sp. B2-5-4, assembly GCF_006441095.1. Taxonomy (NCBI): domain Bacteria; kingdom Pseudomonadati; phylum Pseudomonadota; class Alphaproteobacteria; order Hyphomicrobiales; family Phyllobacteriaceae; genus Mesorhizobium; species Mesorhizobium sp. B2-5-4. The sequence continues at coordinate 190,906 of NZ_VFUR01000008.1, forward strand.
ACCGAAACCTTGTCGAGGGCAGCGACCTGCCCCTCACCCGATCCGAAAATTTTGCTGACGTTTACTACCTCAATCGCATTCCGATCCGGTTTGTCCGGCACGATTACGCCTCACTGTTGACCCCGCTCTTGCTGGCGGAGCTTGTCCCCTGTTGGATGTGACCACACGGCCGGTAGGTTGGCAAGCCCGGCATTGAATCACAGTTCAGTCGGTCTTTCAGCCAGCAAGCCTCATGCCATTATCGGGCCTGATAGGTGATCTTGCCGCCGCAGATCGTCGTCACCGGCCGCAGCTTGTGCAGATCGGCCGGCGCCGTCTTCTCGATATCGGCCGACAGCACCACCAGATCCGCCATATAGCCTGATTTCAGCATGCCTTTGCGGTGCTCGGCGAATTCGGCATAGGCGCCCTCGACCGTGTAAGCTGCGATCGATTCATGCAGCGAGAAGCGCTGGTCCGGGTCGCTTTCTGCCCACGGTTTGCGCAGCACTGCCGCCTGGATGCCCAGGATCGGATCGATCGGCGACACCGGCCAGTCCGAGGCGAACACGACGTGGGCGCCGGCGTTCTTCAAGGTCCGCCAGGCATAGCTCAGCGGCCAGCGGGCCGGGCCGATGCGCGACACGGTCGGCTCCAGCGGAAAATCCATGGCGCCGGGCGGATGCGGCGGCTGCATGGAAGCGATGACGCCGAGTTCCGCAAAACGCGGCACATCCGCGGTGGTGGTGACCTCGATATGCTCGACGCGATGCCGGCTGTCACGCTTGCCATTGGCTTTTTGCGCTGCCTCGTAGCCGTCGAGCACGGCACGCACCGCGCCGTCACCGATCGAATGCACCGCGATCTGCAGCCCGCGCCTGTCGACGGCGATAGCCAGATCGATGAACTGCTGCGGCGTGAACAGCGGCTCGCCGACCCAGTCGGGCCGATCGGCATAGGGCTCGACCATGACAGCCGTCCAGGAATCGAGCACTCCGTCGTAGAACACTTTGACCATGCCCGATGACAGCCACTCGCTGTTATAGCGCTCGGCCATCACGGATGCCTTGTCGAGCATGTCGAGCGTCATGAAATTTTTGTAGTGGAAAGGGATCTGCACGCGGCAGGGCAGGCCTTCCCCGGCCTCGATCTCGGCCAGCAGTTCGAGCTGGTAGAGATTGCCGTCCATGTTCTGGATCGAGGTGATGCCGTGGCGCGCGCACCAGGCAAGCCCGCGCCGCATGATATCGCGGTCGGCGGCGCGTTCGGCGGCCGAAGGCATCGGGTCGGGCTCGCCGCCGGTCGCCAGGCCCAGCCGCACGCGGCCTTCGCCGGCAAGGTCGAGAACCGGGCCGAAGGCCTCGCCCTCGCGCAGTTCACCCGCTGCCAGGCCGTCGTCGCCCATGACAATCTCATTGCCCGGACCAAGCGTGCGTCCATTGAGGATGCCGGCCATTTCAAGAGCCTTGGTATTGGCCCACATCGTATGGTGGTCGGGCGCGGCCATGACAAAAGGCCGATCCGGCAGGATCGCATCGAGATGATGACGCGTCACCCGCTCGTCGTCGAGCACGGTGTAGTCGACGCTCTGCCCGACCAGCATCCGCGCGTGGGGGTGCGTCGCTGCATAGTCGCGGATCGCCTTCTGCAGCGCCTCGAACCCATGCACGCCGGCCAGTTGCAGATGGGCAAGTTCGGCGGCGCCCGAAAACAGATGCATGTGGGCTTCGATGAAGCCGGGCAGGACCGATCCGCCAAGCGCGTCGATGACCTTGGTACCCGATCCCTTGAACTCTTCGATGGAGGTGCGGCTGCCGATGGCGATGATGGCGCCGTCCTTGACGGCAACGGCCTCGGCGGCGGGATTGTCACCGTCCATGGTCAGCACGCGACCGTTGACGACAATCAGATCCGCACTACCACCCGCACCCGTGACCGACATCGCGACTCCGCGTTTTTTTGACGACTGACTGAGACCGGCAAAGCTCGCGTCCAACGACCTGCGCACCACGGCGGCGCTATCGGACAACGAATGATGCCAGTGCGCTGTCTTCGAAATTCCCCTTGTTATCCCAAGAGACAGCGTGGATAAAGAATGCGACTGATTATTCGCGTTTGTCAACATGCCGGATTTAGAATGTATTGTGGACAGAAGCGCTTCGCTTGTGTTGGGACCAGGCGGGAACGAGGGCATCAAGCAGTGAAGCGCAGTCTCGACCGCAAAACCAGGATAGCGCTCGAGCCGCGCAAGCAGCCGCGGCAACAACGGTCCAGCAAGGTCGTCGACAGGATTCTCGACGCGGCGCTGATCCTGACGCGGGAGCAAGGAACCAAGACGCCGACGACGCTCGCCATCGCACAGCGCGCGGGGCTGTCGGTCGGTTCGATCTACCAGTACTTTCCCAACAAGGAAGCCATTCTTCTGGATCTCGCCCGGCGCTGGCTGTCATCCTTTCCCGAGGTGATCGCTAGGCGCATCAAGGTCGCCCCGCCCACCAACCGCGAAGAGTTCCGGCGGGAAGTGCGCAAGCTCTTCATCGACACATCGAAGCTCTATCTCGAAAACGCCACCCTGATGCCGGTGATCGAGGCCATTTCAGGCAATGCGGACCTGCGGCCGATCCAGAACGAATATGACGACCAGATCATCGCCCTTTATGCCGCATGGCTGCAGCATGTGAACCCGGCACTCGAAGGCAAGATCGCCAGCCGGCTCGGGGTGGTGATGATGGAGGTCGGGCATGCCTGCAGGCTCGTGGGGTTGAAGAAGGACCGCAGGACATTCGACCTCATCGAGGACGATGTCGAAACCATGTGGCTTGCTCTGCTGAGCCCCTATCTCAATCTTGGCTGACCGGGTTCAACGCAATTCCGGACGGAAAACCGCTTCCCACCTATCCCGGAATTGCCTTAGTTGCGCACTTTGAGAGGAATTTCATGAAGACTGTCTATTCGCCGCTTCACGCCGGCCATGCCGGCCAAATGGAACTGGTTACCTCAGCCATCGTGCCCGGCTTTGAAAAGCCCTCGCGCGCGGAGTTCATCAAGGCGCGGGTCGAAAGCGAGAAGCTCGGCCCGATCATAGCACCGGTCGAGCACGACCTTGCCTCCGCCAAGCGCGTCCACAGGGCCGACTACATCGACTTCCTGCCGACCGTCTGGCCGCAATGGGTGGAATCCGGCTTCACGGGCTCGGCCATGCCCTTCACCTGGCCGACGCGCGGCCTGCGCGGCGACGTGCCGCCCAAGCGCATCGATGCCCTGCTCGGCTACTATTCCTTCGACGGCGGCGCCACCTTCGTCGAGGGCACCTGGACCGCGATCAAATCGTCCTTTGACGTGGCGCTGACCGCAGCCGGCCTGGTCAAGGACGGCGAGAGATCGGCCTTCGCGCTCTGCCGTCCGCCCGGCCACCATGCCGGCGCCGGCTTCATGGGCGGCTATTGCTACATCAACAACGCCGCGGTCGCCGCGCAATGGTTCCGTGACCAGGGCGCCAAACGTGTCTCGATCCTCGACGTCGATTATCACCACGGCAATGGTACGCAGGAGATATTCTATGACCGCGCCGACGTGCAGGTTCTCAACCTGCACGGCGATCCGATGGTCGAGTACCCCTTCTTCCTCGGCCATTCCGATGAGCGCGGCGCGGGCGCGGGCGAAGGTTTCAACATCAACTATCCCATGCCCTTCGGCACCGGTTGGGATACCTGGAATGCCTCACTCGAGGATGCCTGCGCCAGGCTCGCCGCATACGCGCCTGACATCGTCGTCGTCTCGCTCGGCGTCGACACCTTCGAGAAGGACCCGATCAGCCAGTTCAAGCTGAAAAGCCCCGACTATCCGAAGATCGGCCGGCGCATCGCCAAACTCGGCCTGCCGACGCTGTTCGTCCAGGAAGGCGGCTATGCCGTCGAGGAGATCGGCATCAACGCCGTCGGCGTGCTGACCGGCTTCGAGGATCGGTAAGCCTGCCAGCAAATCCAGGCGAGCAACGACAGACAGTAAAAGGGCGGCGTGGCCGCCCTTTTTGCAAGCTACGTTGCGATGCCGGTGCTCGGCGCGGCCATTGGCGTGGCTGCCCCGCGTGATCGTCCGAGATAATAGACCGCCGCAGCCGCGACGACGCCGACCGCCAGGATGGCCGCTGCCAGAACCGGCCGATACCAGAACCAGGCAATCGCGATTGTCGTGGCGCCGACCAGGATCGCCAGGAAGAAGGCGATGATGCCGGTTCCCATCCGCGCCATGCTGCCAAGGAACGGAATCACGTCGAGGATCACGCTGATCGGGCTGAGGAACAGCGCAAAGCCGATGGTCAGCAATAAAAGGCCGGCAACGCGCAGCAGCCAGGTAATCAGCGTGTTGGCGCTGACCGCCTCGGCGAACATCTTGTCGGCCGGCACCGAGCCGGTGTCGACCATCAGCAGCGCATCGCCCGCCTGCGTCTGGTAGGGCTCGAATCGGCTGCCGGCCTGGCGCGCCACGATGCTGACCACGCCGAGCGGCGCCAACTCGTAGCCGATACGGTAGTCGCCTAGCGCGGGCGTCGTGTTGTCGCTGCCGAGATAGATCTTCCCATCGAGGATGCTGAGCGGCTTCGTTCCGGTGTAGGCGGCCTTGATCGCGGCTGACTGGCTGGCCGACAACGAAAGACCCTTGTCGCCGTCGATGCGATCCAGCACCGGCGTATCGAGATCGAAAGCGCCAAGCTTGCCCTGTGGAATCTGAAAGGCATGGCTGTGGATCGCCATCGGCGGATTCTGATGGCCGTCGGGCTTCTTGAAATCCGACGAGTCGATCTGGTTGTTGTCCCACACCTTCGAATAGCTGTAGGTCGTCTCCGTCTCCTCGCCTCCGCCAAGCTTCTTGGTGGTTTCCGATTTGGATTCTTCCTTCCACTGATACATCTCGACGCCGCGCGACAGGCGCAGCCCTTGCGCCGTGATGCCGAAATCCGGATCCGCCAAGCTGCTGTCCGCCGTCACTGGCCCGCTGACATGCACCAGTTTCCCTTCATTGGCGGCATCGGAACTATCAGCCTCCACCGAGACCACGGCACCAGAGCCCTCGGCCAGCGAGCGCGCCGTCTGCACCGCACGGCCTTCGTTCCAGAACAGCCCAATCACCATCAGCACGATCAACAGCAGGCCGAAGATAACCCCGCCGACCGCGCGCTTGATCCGCCCGAACCACGAGATTGAAGTAACTTCCCGAAATGAATCGCTCATTGTTTCCCCCGAAACCAACCTTGCCAAGACCCGAGTAGCGCCGCAGCGGATAACCGCATTCCGCGCTGCCGACCTTGCGCTCGACTGCCGGGGGTGCCCACCCCTTCGGCACGAGCGAAGCTACCGCAACGGGCCGGACGCTGATATGGCCTACGCGCACAGTCCCGGTATTTTCGCCCCTCAATGGCTTCGAAAGCTCCCCTGAGTCGCAAGCAGAGTCCCCCAGATTCGATTTTGTCAAATCGCGTTTGATGTCGGATTCATCTGCGGGTAGATTAGACCCGAATCAGCCGGTCCGCGGGGGGCGCGGCGACCACCCAAAGTCTCACGTTCCGGACTTCTCCGGCGCCAGACGCGGATGTTTTCGCGTTCCCTGAATGGATTCCGTCTGATTGGGCGCGGCCCCGCGCCTCGTGTGTGTCTCGTAAAAGTAATGCGTTTTCGGGTTCGGCGGCTGACTCTCCAGCAACCGGACATCAGCATCGATTCCGGCCAAAAGCAGCAGATGAGCAGTCCCGCCGCGCCTCTTCAATCCGATACATTGGGCTCGCGCCTGACGTCGCGCGGTGATCTCACCAGCTTCTTCATGGAGCTGACCGCCGAGATCGGCGCCGACAGCTACATGCTGGTCGCCATCGTCCATGACCAGGACCGCAACGATGCGCGTATCGTCTCCTCGAACTGGATCTTCGACGCCATCGAGCTGATCGGCAAGCGGCTGATCGCCGGCCTCGCCCAGGGACCACTCACCGCCGCACCCGGTATCCGTCCGACACCGTTGGTGGCGGCCCAGGCGCCGGATGCCGACGGGCTGGTCTCGGGTGAAGAGGCCCGGCTGCTCGACGTGCTCGGCCATGCCGAGATCTATTCACTGCGGCTGAATGTCGGCCGTCAGCGCCTGTTCGCCTTGTTCTCGGCGGTGGCCGCCGGCCGGATCGACCCGCCAGCGCTGATGAAGGCGCAACTGAAATGCTGCTACGCGCTCTCGCACATTCCGCAGTTGATCGCCGCCGCGGCCATGCAGGATCCGCTGTCGGACCGTGAGCGCGAATGCCTGTTCTGGGTCTCGGAAGGCAAGACCACCGACGAGGTGGCCGTCATCCTCGGCGTCTCCTCAAACACCGTCAACAGCTACATCACCCACGCCATCCAGAAATTCGCGGCCAGCAACCGTGCGATGGCCATCGCCACGGCGATCAGGAGTGGCATCATTTGAAACACGCCGAGATCAAGGACGCAGCGGAAGCCCTTTTCAACGAGCAGCGCAGCCCTTTCGGCGCCTTCTCGCTGGGATCCGAAACACATCACGCCGTCACCATTCCCGATGCGGTGCGCCGCTGCCGCTGGATATCAGTCGACATTAACGCCTCGGCCTTCGGCCTGTTCTTCGTCAGCCCGTCGCCGGAGCGCGCCCGGCTGGTCCCGTGCTTTGATTCCGATTATCCCAGCGTCGCGGTGGCGTCGAAATTCATTTCAGGCGCCAATGGCGAGGAGATCGTTCGCCATAGCCGGATTTCGACCGAGCCGCGCTGGTGGACGGATGATGGCGTGGCGGCGATGGCCGACATGTTCGGCAATCTGGCCTGGACCGGGCAGATGGCGCCGCTGACACCCGGATCGAGTGGCATTGCCTTTCCCGTCCATGCCGATCGCGGCCAATGCGGCCTTGTCGTCTTCCTGGGATCGGAGATCGCGCTGCCGCAGGATGCGCTCTACGAAATCCACGCTCGCTGCTTTTCGCTGTTCGCCGCCGTCGCGCGGATGCGTCCGGGCGATGTCGGCAGAATGCGGTCGATCTCCAAGCGCGAGCTCGAATGCCTGAAGCTGACCGCCAATGGCAACACCAGCGAGGAGATCGCGCGGCTCCTGAAACTGTCGGTGCACACCGCCAACCAGTATCTCACCCAGTCGACCCAGAAGCTCAACGCCGTCAACCGCAACCAGGCGGTCGCCAAGGCGCTGCGGCTGGGGCTTATCGAGTAGCCGCTATCGGCTGACCGAAGCGCTTTAAAACGCCAGCGGTTCGACCTTGCGGATACGAGCCTGTTCGATCACCGCCTCCAGCAGCGCCGTATTGTGCTGGGGGTCTTCGCCCGGTTTTTCAAACGACACGTAATTGACCACGACCGTGTTGCCGGTCTCGTTCAGCGTCAGTTGGAAATAGACGGTCACGCCGGGTGGCCTGAGCTCCAGGTCGAGCACGATGCGCGGGCTGCCGCTCCAGTCGACATGCGCCTCGCCGCCATGGCCGAGCCGCAGCGTACCAGGCATGAAGAACAGCTCCGCCGCTGAATCGACCAGATCCGACAGGCAGGCGAAGTGCTCCAGCCGGATGAAAGCGATATAGTCGGCGACGTCGATCAGCCTGAGTTCCACCACCACCTGCTCGATGGCGCTGGCGACGATGATCTCGCGGGATTTTGCGTGCGGTTGACGGTTCATGAAATCTGTCTGCGCTCAGCCTTTTTCGAGTAGACGATCCGCACCAGTTCGGCGACGGCCTGGTAGAATTGCGACGGGATCACATTATCGACCGAAACTTGCTTGTACATGGAGCGGGCGAGCGCCACGTCCTCGAAGATCGGGATGTTATGCTCCTTGGCGATCTCGCGGATTTTCAGCGCCACGAGATCCTGCCCCTTGGCCACTACGAGCGGCGCCGAGTCCTCGTCGCGCACATATTTCAGCGCGATCGAGAAGTGGGTCGGGTTGGCGATAACAAGCGTCGCGCGCGGCACCGCCGTCATCATCCGCTTGCGCGCCCGGTCTCGCGCCAGCGAGCGCAGCCGCGACTTGACGATCGGATCGCCCTCGGACTGCTTGAACTCGTCCTTGACCTCCTGCTTGCTCATGCGCAGGTCCTGCTTCCAGTGGAAGCGCGACCAGACGATGTCGATCGCCGCGATCAGTCCCATGACGAAGACGATCGCCACCAGTATGTCGATGGCGATGCCGCGGATGACGAGGCCGAAAGCGACCGGATTGGTGATCATCCCGGCAAGCAGCTTGCGGTGATCCTCCGACAGCGTGAAGGTGAGCACGGCGATGGCAAAGCCGATTTTTGCGAGGGACTTCAGGAACTCGACCCAGCCCTGGGCGCCGAACATCCGGTTCCAGCCCTTGACGATCGAGATGCGTGACATCTGCGGTCTGATCCGCTCGCCGACGAGTTGCGGCATATTCTGCAGCACCGAGGCGCCGATGCCGGCAACGGTGAGCAGCACCAGCAGGCTGAGTATGGCGCTGCCCACTTCCAGCATGACGAGCTTGTAGAGCGCGATGACATCGGTCTCGGTGTCCATCGGCCAGGCTTCGGGCTTCTCGAGGAACATCGACAGGAACATGCCGAGCTCGATGATGGCGTCCTTGGCATAAAAGACCGTGAACACCAGTATGGCGACAAAGGAGGCCAGGATCGCGGTCTCCCTCGAATGGGGCAATTTGCCCTGTTCGATGGTATCGCGGATCTTCTTTTCCGTCGCCTCTTCGGTTTTCGAGTCCTTGTCGACGGCGTCGGACATGCCTTAGGCGGCGTTCTGCGTCGAGGGAAGTTCGAAGGCGCCTTCGCGCGACAGCCGGATCGTCGTCGTCACGATCGTCTTGCGTGCCGCCATGATGTCGGCGGCGGGCACACCCTCCGACCCTTGCCCGAGTTCGGCCTCGATCATGCGCCGGGAGCGGGCGCCGATCGCCGACAGCACCGCTTCGGCCAGTGCCGCCGACGTGCCGCGCAGCGCCAGCGTGACAAGCTCGGTCGATAGCCCGTCGAACAAAAGCACGCGCGCCTTCTGGGTGAGCAGCGGCAAATCGTCGAAAGCGAACAGCCGGGCCCGAACACCGTCGAGGTCGGGCGTGCCGGCGGCTTCGAGATCTTGCATGACCTCATCGAGCAGGGGCTTTTCCAGCTCGTTGAGCACGCTGGCGACGCGCGCCTGCCCGGCCGAAGTATCCTTGGTCGTGGTGTCCGACAGCACGCTGGCGCGCAGCCGGTTCTCGACGATCCTGGTGGCGGCGGCCGGAACATTGGCCATCGTCACCATGCGCTTGATGATTTCGCCGCGCATCGGCTTCGTCAGCGTCAAAAGCACGCTCGCCGCCGCTTGTGGCGCCAATTTCGACAGCACCATGGCCGCCGTCTGCGGATGTTCGCCCGCGAGGAACGCGCCCAGCCGCGAGGGCTCCAGCTTTTCGAGATCGGGCCAGATCGGCGGTGGCCCTTCGGGAGCCGCCTCGGGCTTCTTGTTGCCCATGATGGCGTTCATCTCTTCGGGCGAGAGAGACTCGTTGAGGATGGTGTCCATCCTGTCGGCGGAATCGAGCAGGCCCGCGCCCTCGGTGAACTCGGCCTCGAATTCGGCGACGATGCGCTCGAGATCGCTTTGCGGAATGGTCCTGAGCAGCCGGGCGCCCTCGATCAGCGCCTTCAGCTCTTCCTGCTTGAAGAATTTCAACAGGCGGCTGGCGGACGGTTTGCCCATCGCCACCAGTATGGCTGCCGCCTTTTGTGCGCGCGTCAGGGTCGTCAGCGGCGTTGTCATGCCTTTCGCCTCCGCTGCCATCGGCAAGCCCCGCCAGCCATGTCTAGGCGCCCTTCGTGCCGGCGATGATTTCGGTCAGCCTGATGCCGAAGCGCGAAGGGTCGCTTTCGAGCACGGTGATCTCGCCGCGCGCTATTTTGCGGCCGTTCACCACCACATCGACCGGCTCGCCGATGCGCCGGTTGAGCGCGACCGTCGACCCCTTCTGCAGCGCCATCAGATCGGCAACCGCCATCTCGGTGCTGCCGAGAATGATCTGAACATCGACTGGGATGTTCATGATGACGCTCGAATTGGCTGCCGCGCCGGCCCTGAACGCTGCATCAGGGCGTTGCTCTTCTTCGTGCAGGACCCCGCGCAATTCCTCGATGGCGCGATCGAGCTGCTCGTCCGGCTGGTCGAGCTCTGGTTCTATCTTGGTCTTGGCCATGCGTCGTCTCCAAATGCTCAGGCGCGCCCGGCACCAGCCGGCATGAGCCCGTCGATAAAGTCCTGCCCGGCATCGAAAGGATGCCTGATTCGGACGGTGTAATTCTGCCCCAGTTTGCCGAACTCGCATACGAACAGCGTCTGGCCGCGCGCGCCGAGGCGGGCGCGCGATTGCGCCGTTTCTTCGAAGTCGATGACCTGGCCTACTTCGAGATTGGCGAGGTCTCCGAGCGTCAGCCGTGCCAGCGGCATGGTGGCTTCGAGCGCCACGGTCGAGCGCATCACCTCTTCCGAAAAGCGTGCCCGCCAGCTGGTGCTGTGATCGTCGTCGCTGACGCTTGCCGTACCGTCGCGGCCGGCCAGCACGATACGCTGCGGCATCGTCACCGTGATCGAGCCGCTGTCGACCGGCGTCGAGATGCCGAGGACGATGCGGATCGCGGCGCCGTCGCGCAACACGTGTCGCCTGGCCTCGATGCCCGACATGGCCCGCGGCGCCGGCAGCCGCAGTTCGAGCGAGCGACGTCCCGATCCGTTCAGAGCCTGCGCAACCTCCTGGAACACCATGGTCGAGACATCGGCCTCGATCGACGACAGGTCGCGCTCGATCGGCGACACCGGCATGTCCGGATCGCCGCCGAACAGCGTCGAGACCATGATCGCTATCGCGGGAGCGTCGATGACGAGGGTCATCGCGTCCGAGGACGCCGGAGAGCCGACGACGGTCATGGCGAAATTGTCGCCGGCGCGCGAGCGCGCCTCCGAGACGCGGCTGACCTCGACGGTTTTGAGGTCGACGATTACGGGAATGCCGAGCTCGCCCGAGATCGCCTTCTGCAGCAGCGGCACGGCGCGTTCGGCCATGGCACGTCCGGCGTCTATGACCTGATCGGCCTCGCCGCTGTCGCCGACCAGACGCTCGATGATCAACGAACGCGCTTGCGAGGGGCTGCCCGGACTGGTCATGACAGTTTTGGCACCGGTCTGTCGTGCATCGCTCAGGCGGCCTTCTTCTCGGCGCTGCCGGTGTTCATCGTGCTCTGTTCGACGGCGTCGATGCTCGGCCGCTCATAGGAGGAGATAGTCTTGCGGCCGAACTCGATCGCCACCTGCGGCAGCGCGCCGTTCATGTAGGCGAGCAGCGTCTGCTTGACGATGATGTAGAGGCGGTTCTTCTTCTCGCGCACCGTCTTGATCTTGGTGGCGACAGGTCCGACCACCGCGTAGGACAGGAAGATGCCGAGGAAAGTGCCGACCAGCGCAGCGCCGATCAGGCCGCCGAGGATTTCCGGCGACTGGTCAAGCGCACCCATCGCCTTGACCACGCCGAGCACGGCGGCGACGATGCCGAGCGCCGGCAGGCCGTCGCCAACCGCGACCAGCGCGTGATAGGCCTTCATCTTGTCGGACTTGATGGTCTGGATTTCCTCGTCCATCAGCGCCTCGATTTCATGCGAGCGGGCGTTGCCGATGATGATGATGCGGCAGTAGTCGCAGATGAAATTCATCAAATCGTGGTTCTTGAGCACGGTCGGAAAGGCCTGAAAGATCGCCGATTCCTCCGGATTGTCGATATGCGCCTCGACCTCGCTGCGCGACTTGGAGCGTAACTCGCGCATCAGGCTGTGCAGAACGCCAAGGGTTTCCAGATAGTCCTGCTCCTTCGGCACAGCCTGTTTGAAGGCCTCCAGTATGCCTTTGCCGGTATCCTTGACCGTCTTCATCGGATTGGCGACCAGGAAAGTGCCGAGCGCGGCACCGCAGATGACCACGGCTTCCCATGGCTGCACCAGCACGTGCAGATGCCCGCCCATGGCCATGAAGCCGCCAAGGACGCAGCCAAGCGTCACCACAAGTCCAATCAGAATGCCCACGACCGGTCCTTCCGCATTTCACGTCGGAGAATGGATAGTCCCTGTGCCTTGTGTGAGGCTTGAATCGGAGCCGCCATGGAACCGAAAGTTGGCGATTCAGTTTCGCGCAAGGAAGTGAGCTTATTGTGCTGGCATAGCTTCGGCCGGAGGCGCGTCCTTGCTCAGTACCTATACCAGCTACCAGTTGATCACCAGAGACATCAACAAGTCGATCGACCGCATCGAGCAGCAGCCGACGGTCGATCGCGATACCCAATATTACCTCGCCAACATCACCAAGGTGAAATCGATCGACGATTTCGTCAAGAACGACCGCTTGTTCAAATATGCCATGAAGGCCTACGGGCTGGAGAACATGGACTACGCCAAGGCGTTCATGATCAAGGCGCTCAAGGAAGGCGTCACCAATCCCGACAGTTTCGCGAACAAGCTGACCGACAAGCGCTACGCCGCGTTCGTCAGGGCCTTCAACTTCGCTGCCAACGGCGCCGACGCGACGATCTACAACAAGGCCCAGCAACTGGTGACGAAGAACTATGCCACGCAGGCGCAAATCGCAGGCCTCGATCCGAATTCAGACTATGTGAAGGGCGAGACGACGTATTATCTCGCCAACATCACCAAGGTGAAGTCCGTCGACGATCTGATGGGCAACAGCCGGCTTTACACCTATGCCCTGGCGGCGTTCGGTCTCGATTCGGCGACCGAGGACAAGGACCTCATCAAGCAGGTCCTGCAAGGCGGAGTGCGCGATCCCGACAGCGTCGCCAACAAACAGACGAATCCGGCTTACGCGGCACTGGCCTCGGCTTTCAACTTCGAGCAGTACGGCGAGAACGCCACCACCATCAATCCGGCGCAGCAACCGACTGTCGACAGCTACATGCGCCAGACGCTGGAGGAAGATGCCGGCCAGACCAATGAGGGTGTGCGGCTGGCGCTCTATTTCCAGCGCAAGGCTCCTGACATCACCAGTTGGTACGACGTGCTGGCCGACACCGCGCTGGCCAGCGTGGTGCGCACCGCGCTGGGGCTGCCCGATTCCTTCGCCACCGCCGACATCGACAAGCAGGCGCAACTGTTCGAGCAGAAGCTCGACATCTCGGATTTCACGGATCCCGTGAAACTCAACAAGTTCCTGACCCGCTTCACCAGCATGTACGAGATCAACAATCCGACCTCGACGGCCGTGACATCGATCAGCGTGCTCTTCGCCAAACCGGTCACATCGGGCATCTCCACCGACCTGATGATGGCCATGCAGAAACTGAAATTCTGATCATGCGAGACAGTCTCTACGTCGCCCTCTCCGCCCAGATGGCCCTCGAGCGACGGCTCGATACGATCGCCGACAATGTCGCCAACGCCAGCACCGTCGGCTTTCGCGCCACCGGCGTGAAGTTCGAGGACGTGGTGTCGGGTGCAGGGCAGAAGTCGGTATCGTTCGCTTCCTCCGGCAAGACCTATCTGTCGGGGGCTCACGGTGCCATGACGGAAACCGGCAACCCGTTCGATTTCGCCATCCAGGGCGACGCCTGGTTCGCCATCGACACGCCGGCAGGCACCGTCATGACCCGCGACGGCCGCTTCTCGATGAACGAGAATGGCGAGCTGATGTCGGTCGAGGGCCATCCGGTGCTCGACGCCGGCGGGGCGCCGATCCAGCTCGATCCCCGTAACGGCCCGCCCAAGGCCGGCGCCGACGGCTCGCTGCGCCAGAACGAACAGCTCGTCGGCTCGATCGGCCTCTACAATTTCGATCCGGGCCAGAATTTCGTTCGCTACGGCAATTCCGGCATTGTGCCCGCACGCACGCCCGAACCAGTCACCGACCGTTCCGATGTCGGCATAGCGCAAGGTTTCGTCGAGGAATCCAACGTCAATCCGGTGCTGGAAATGACCCGGCTGATCATGGTTCAGCGGGCCTTCGAGAACACCGCCGCGCTGATGCGGCAGACCGATTCTTCCACCGACGAGGCGATAAAGACGCTCGGCTCGAAGTCGTAGCATGTCGTCGGAGCAACCATCCATCCGCGCACCCGAAAGACAGCTCCAGCCGGCGCCGAAGGATAGGCTTGCCGGGTTGGAGCGGATTATCAGGCGCTTCGGCGACGGCGACGGGCTGGTCAAGCGCGGCGGTCTCGTCACCGAAGTCACACCCACGCACTACAAGGTGCGCGGCCTTTCCGATTTCACCAGGCTGGGCGACATCGTCGAGCAGCGCGGCCAGGCCGGCGCGCGCCGCGGCGAGATTGTCAAGATCAGCCGGGACGAGGTTGTGATAGCACCCTTCGAACGCAGCGCCGACGCCGGCATCGGCGATGCCGTGTTCCGCAGGGGTCCGCTCGCGGTGGCGCCGCATGCCTCGTGGCGCGGCCGCGCCATCGACGCGCTCACCCGGGCGATCGATGGTGGTCCGCCTCTGATCAGGGGCGACGACATGTCGGCGACCGCCGCGACGCCCGGCGCCATGGCGCGGCAGCGTGTCGGCACAACCTTCATGACCGGCGTCAAGGTCATCGACATCTTCACGCCGCTCTGCTTCGGCCAGCGGATGGGTGTCTTCGCCGGCTCTGGCGTCGGCAAGTCGACGTTGCTTGCCATGCTCGCCGGCGCCGATGCGTTCGACACGGTCGTCGTGGCGCTGATCGGTGAACGCGGCCGCGAGGTCCGTGAATTCCTCGAGGATACGATCGGCGACAGCATGGCCAAGACCGTCGCCGTCGTCGCCACAAGCGACGAGAGCGCCATGATGCGCCGGCGCGCGCCCGACACCGCCATGCGCGTGGCAGAGCATTTCCGCGACCAGGGCCACCGCGTGCTTTTGGTGCTGGATTCGATCACCCGCTTCGCCCACGCGCTGCGCGAGGTGGCGACCGGCACGGGCGAGCCGCCGGTCGCCCGCGGCTATCCCGCCTCGGTCTTCACCGAATTGCCCAAGCTGCTCGAACGCGCCGGACCCGGAGCCGAAGGTAAAGGCTCTATAACCGCCATCATTTCCGTGCTGGTCGATGGCGATGATCACAATGATCCGGTCGCCGATTCCGTGCGCGGCATCCTCGACGGCCATGTCGTGCTCGACCGCGCGATCGCCGAACAGGGCCGCTATCCGCCCGTCAATCCACTGTCGTCCATATCGCGACTTGCGGGCAAGGCCTGGAGCGTCGAGCAGCGAGCCCTGGTGACGCGGCTGAAGTCGATGATCTCCCGCTTCGAGGACACGCGCGACATCCGCCTGCTCGGCGCCTATCAGGGCGGCGTCGACGCCGAACTCGACATGGCCGTGCGCCAGGTGCCCCTGATCTATGAGGCGCTGACGCAATCGCCCAGGGACCGTCCGTCCGCCGATCCGTTCTCCGACCTTGCCCGCTATCTCAAGGGAAAACAGAATGCCGAACCAGGAGACTGAACGCCAGTACACCGAGCGCCTCCTGAACGAGATGATCGCCGAGGCGAACGCCGCGGAGCAGGCTCGAGCGGAGGAGGCCAGGGGCGCCAAGGCAAACACCGCCGGCGCCATGGCCGCCCGGACCGCGGCTGTTTTGGCCAGGGCCGTCAAACCGGCTCTCCCCAGATCCGAACCTGTTCTGGGTCGGACCGCCCTTTCCTCAACGCATGTGGTTCCCGGCGTCGATACTCCCGAGATGGCGCAGGCCAGCCGCGAATCGCTGATCGATGGCCTGTTCGCCGCCACCGAATGGCCGCAACCGCCAAAGGCGCAATTTCCAAAATTGAGAAAGAAGGCTGACCGTCGCAGCGACGTCGTCATCGCCGCGCTCGGCATCACGCTCGGCCTGACCTGCGCCCTGTTTCCCTGGTACATTTTCTTCAACCAGGACCAGTTCGGCGTGCAGGCGATCAAGTTCGGCGGCACCGGCACCAATTCGGGACGCGCGGGCGGCGGTGTGGTCGCCGCACGCAGCGCGCCGCTGACCGCCAAGGACGTTCCCAACACCAGCGTCGACCTGCTTGCCACCGGCACGGTGCAGGACGATTCCAAAGCGGACCCACCTGGCGACCAACCCTTTCCCGCCGATATCGCGAAGTTCCGCATGGTCCATGTCGCCAACGGCCGCGCCATGATCGAGGACGACACCGGCCTGTGGATGGTCCAGCGGGGTTCGACGCTGCCGGATTCCAGCAAGGTATCGGCGATCGAACAGCGCAACGGCAAATGGGTCATGCTCACCAGCGCCAACCAGGTGATCGAGCTTTCCCGGTAAGGCGGTTCGGCTTTGGCCAGAGCTGGATCCAATTCAAGAGACGGAGCAAGATGCCGTCCAAAAGCCGCTTCATGCTTTTCGCCGTCATTTTCTAGCGACCGTCCGCAAGGTCCGCGCAAGACTGGCGGCCTAGTCTTTGGGCATATGCCCGGAGATTCCCATGGAGCCTGTTTCCCTTTTCGATCTCGCCGCCAAGCAAGCGCAGTGGCTGTCCGTGCGTCAGTCGGCGGTCGCCGGCAACATCGCCAATGCCAACACGCCGGGCTACACGGCAAATGATGTCGAGCCGTTCGAGAAGGTGCTCGACCGCACCGCGGTGTCGCTCCAGATCACCGAGCCCGGCCATCTCGGCAGTGCTGCCACCAATGCCGGCTTCACCATCAAGCCGCAGGAAGACGACGGCGTGATCATGCCGTCCAAGAACACGGTCGTGCTTGAAGACCAGCTTCTCAAGGCCGGCGAGGTACGCCGCTCCTTCGAACTCAACACGGCCATCGTCAAGGCATTCCACTCAATGATGATGATGGCGGTGAAGAGCTGATCATGGACGCACTGACCGCAGCCCTCAAAGTCGCAGCATCAGGCCTCGGCGCCCAGTCCGAGCGCCTGCGCGTGGTCTCGGAAAACCTCGCCAACGCCCAGTCGACAGGCACCACGCCGGGCGCCGACCCGTATCGCCGCAAGACCATCAGCTTCGTCTCCGAACTCGACCGGGCTTCCGGCAGCTCGACGGTTGAAGTGAATTCGATCGACCGCGACCCGAGCAACTTTCCCGTCGAATTTCAGCCCGGCAACGAGGCTGCCGACGACAAGGGCTACGTCAAGATGCCCAATGTGAACGTGCTGATCGAAATGGCCGACATGACCGAGGCCAACCGCTCCTACGAGGCCAACCTGCAAGTGGTGAAGCAGGCGCGCGACCTCATTTCAATGACCATCGACCTGATGAGGAACCAATGATCGTCAACGGCATCGGCGCGCTCAACCTGAAGCCTGGACTGGGCGACACAGCCACCGACCTGCTTCAGGGCGGTGTCGCGCCCGCGACAGCCGGCAACCTTGGCACCTCCTTCGCCGAAGCGGTGAGCCAGGCTGCCTCCAAGACCGTCAGCACCATGCAGAATGCCGAGCAGGT
Source organism: Mesorhizobium sp. B2-5-4 (assembly GCF_006441095.1). Classification (NCBI taxonomy): domain Bacteria; kingdom Pseudomonadati; phylum Pseudomonadota; class Alphaproteobacteria; order Hyphomicrobiales; family Phyllobacteriaceae; genus Mesorhizobium; species Mesorhizobium sp. B2-5-4. Next base: position 208,315 of record NZ_VFUR01000008.1, read on the forward strand.
GTCGCTCCAGGCGCTCAAGGGCGACGCCGACACCCGCCAGGTGGTCGATGCCGTGATGAGCGCCCAGCAGGCGCTGCAGACCGCCGTCGCCATCCGCGACAAGGTGGTCTCGGCCTATCTCGAAGTCAGTCGCATGGGCATCTGAGGAGCAGGCCATGAAAGCACTCGCCATCGCCGCCACCGGCATGAATGCCCAGCAGACCAATCTGGAAGTCATCGCCAACAACATCGCCAACATCAACACCACCGGCTACAAGCGCGCCCGCGCCGAATTCTCCGACCTGCTCTACCAGGTCGACCGCACGCAAGGTGTGCCGAACCGTTCCAACGCCTCGCTGGTACCGGAAGGCGTTTCGATCGGTCTCGGCGTCAAGACGACCGCCGTGCGCAACGTCCACACACAGGGCGAGCTGACCAGCACCGGCAACAGCTTCGACATGGCGCTCACCGGCAGGGGCTGGTTCCAGATCGAGGGTGCCGATGGCGGTACGCTCTATACGCGCGCCGGCGCCTTCAACACCAACGCCACCGGCCAGCTGGTGACGGTCGACGGGGCCAATGTCATTCCGGCCATCACCGTGCCGACCGATGCGGTCGAGGTGATCGTCAACAAGACCGGTCAGGTCTTTGCCCGTATCGACGGCCAGACCAACCTGCAAACTCTCGGCCAGCTTCAGATCGTCAACTTCGCCAACGAGGCGGGATTGGCACCACTCGGCGACAATCTGTTCCAGGAAACGACCGCCTCCGGCCCGGCCAATGCCGGCGTGCCCGGCGATCCCGGCTTCGCCACCATCCAGCAAGGCTATCTTGAGGCTTCCAACGTCGATCCGGTCAAGGAGATCACCGAACTGATCTCGGCGCAGCGCGCCTATGAGATGAACTCCAAGGTCATCCAGGCCGCCGACGACATGGCCTCCGTCGTCTCAAAGAACATCAGGTAACGGATGATGGCCATGCCGATCTCCTGCTCCGCATTCCGCCGCGCCGCGCTGACCCTTGCGCTGGTGGCCGGCGGCATGCCGGCTTTCGCCCAGGAATCGGCCAGCCAATCGACGAGCCAGTCAGCCACCCAGATCGCCAGCAACCAGCCTGCCGGCGAGGTCGTGCTGATCCCCAACCGTGTCATCTATCCCGGCGAGACGATCGAACTCGGCGCCCTGAAGCAGGTGACCCTCATCCCGGGCAAGCAAAAGCCGGATGCGGTGGCGACCCGTTCCGAGGAACTCCAGGGCAAGATCGCCAAGCGCACGCTGCTGCCGGGCCGCTACATTCCTTCAGCCGCCATCCGTGAGGCCTGGCTGGTCGAGCAGGGTGCCGCCGTGCAGGTCTTCTTCGTCGCCGGCGGGCTGACGATAACGGCCACCGCCGTGACCTTGCAGCCGGGCTCGGCCGGCGACTTCATCAAGGTTCGCAACAGCGACAGCGGCAAGATCCTCTCCGGCACGGTGATGGCCGACGGCAGAATTCAGGTCGGCGCTTCATGATGCGCCCATTTGCCCTTCTGCTCGCGGCGGCACTTGGCCTGCAGCCGGCGCTGGCCGATGGCCTGACGTCCAAGGCCAAACGCGAGCTCGCCGCCAGGAATGGCGGTGTCTACGACGATCCGGAATATGATCCGGCCACCACCACACGCATGTTCCGCGTTTCGCCCGGGCCAAGTTCGCTGCCACCAGGCCAGGTCGCTTCGCGCATCAAGGACATTGCCCAGCTGCAGAGCTCGCGCGACAACCAGCTCGTCGGCTACGGCCTCGTCATCGGGCTGGCCGGATCCGGCGACAGCCTGCGCAATTCGCCGTTCACCGAACAGTCGATCCGCGCCATGCTCGAAAATCTCGGCATCGCCACCGAAGGCGGCAGCGCACGCGCCAAGAACGTCGCCGCCGTCATCGTCACCGCCAACATGCCGCCCTATGTGCAGTCCGGCGCCCGCATCGACATCGACGTCTCCTCGATGGGCGACGCCTCCTCGCTTGCCGGTGGCACGCTGATCATGACGCCGCTGAAGGCGGCGGACGGGGAGATCTACGCCGTCGGCCAGGGCGCGGTCATCGTTTCCGGTTTCATCGCTAAAGGCCAGGCCGAGCAGTTGACGCAAGGCGTGCCGACCGCCGGCCGCGTGCCGAACGGGGCCATAGTCGAGCGGCAGGTGAAGGCCGAGTTCGACGACCAGTCGACGCTGACGCTGCAATTGCGCAATCCCGATTTTTCGACCGCTATCCGCATCGCCGACGCGATCAACGACTACACCGCCCAGCGCTTCGGCATGCGTGTAGCGGCAGAGCGCGATTCCCGAACCGTGCAGATCAGGCGGCCGAAGAGCGTTTCGGCGGCCCGCTTCTATGCCGAGATCGAGAATCTGGTGGTCGAGTCCGACACGCCGGCCCGCGTCGTTATCGACGAGCGCACCGGGACCATCGTCATCGGCAGCGACGTCAAGATCTCGCGTGTCGCCATCAGCCACGGCACGCTGACGGTGCGCATCACGGAAGCGCCGCGCGTCGTGCAGCCCGAACCCTTCTCCAAGGGCGAGACCGCCATCGAGCCGTTCACCGCAATCGATGCCAGCCGGCCCGATGCCCGCGTCGCCGTGCTCGACGGGCCCGACCTGCAAACCCTTGTTTCCGGCCTCAACCGTCTCGGCGTCAAGCCGGACGGCATCATTGCCATCCTGCAAGGCATCAAGTCGGCCGGCGCCCTGCAAGCCGATCTGGTTCTCCAATAGGCGATGCCGATGATCTCCTCCCTCTCGTCCCGTGAAAGACGCCGCTCCCGCACCTTCCTGTTTGCGGCCGCCCTCACGGCCATGCCTGTTTTTGGTGGCGCACACGCGGACGATACCGTGCGCCAGGTTCTGCCCGGTGCGCAGCCCGTGGTCGCGCCGCCGCAATTGACGCGGCAGAAAGCGCCGGACCAAAGCGAGATCGAGCGCTTCTGCTCCAATATCGCCGACGCCGCTCGCGACCGCCGCTATGCCTTGCAGGCCGAGGAGTTGAAACAGCTCCAGGCCGGCATCGACGAGCGCATGAAAGCTCTGGACACAAAGAAAGCCGAATACGAGACCTGGCTGAAGCGGCGCGAAGTGTTCCTGGCCCGGGCCGAGGACGGCGTCGTCAAGATCTATGCCGGCATGAAGCCCGATGCGGCGGCCGAACGCTTGGCGATCGTCAACGCAGACCTGGCCGCGGCCATCCTGATGAAGCTCGATTCACGCAAGGCGGGCGTCATCCTCAACGAAATGGACCAGAAGGCGGCGGCGACGCTCACCGGCATCATGGCCAGCGCAGCCCGAAGGGTAGATCCGTCATGATCCGCAGAATGCTCATCCTGTGCGCGGTGGCAGCCTTGTCCGGCTGTGGAACCAACTTCAAGGAGATCGGCAGGGAACCGGCGCTGTCGCCGGTCGGATCGGGCATCGGCAGCGACGGGGCAGCGCCCTACAGCTATCCTCAGCCGCCCGCCACGCCGGTCAAGAAGTTCTCTCTGTGGGACGATCGCCAGAGCCGGCTGTTCACCGATCCCAGGGCGCTGCGCGAAGGCGACATCCTGACCGTCAGGATCAAGCTCAACGACAAGGCCAATTTCAAGAACCAGAACGACAGGAGCCGCACTGCCGCGCGTAAGCTGGGCTATGACGTCACGCTCGGATGGGAAGGCAGCAGCACGAGCGGCAAGGGCGACGCCGGCTTGAGTTCCAGCACCGAAACCAACGCCGATGGCGAAATCAAGCGCTCGGAGAACCTCGAGCTCAACGTCGCCGCCGTCGTCACCGAGGTCCTTCCCAACGGCAATTTGATGATCAGGGGTTCACAAGAAGTGCGCGTCAACTACGAACTCAGGGTGCTCACCATCGCCGGCATGGTGCGCCCGTCTGACATCGGCGCGGAGAACACCATCTCCTATGAACGCATTGCCGAGGCGCGGATCTCCTATGGCGGCCGCGGTCGCGTCAGCGAGGTCCAGCAGCCGGCCTACGGCCAGCAGGTCCTCGACCAGGTACTTCCGTTCTAGTTCTTGGCATTCTGGGGATTGGAGAGCAAAGCGCCATGGCCGATGTCGAACAGGTTCAGCCTCGCAAGGGTCCTTCCCTTGCCATCCAGGGCGCCATGCTGCTCGTGGTGACTGCCGCCGCCATCGGCATGGGCTGGATGTCAGGCGGCTACCTTAAAGGCGTCGATGCACCACCACCGGTGCCGGTTGCGCCTGAAAATGAGGGCAAGGTCGCCCAGCCCGCCGCCGCACAACAGCCTGGCACGGGCCCGACGCTTGTCGCACTGGCGCCGATCACCACCAACATCGCCTCGCCCGCGGATACCTGGATCAGGATGGAAGTATCCGTGGTCTATGACGCGCCGCAGCCGCCGGCCATGGCGGAGAACATTCAACAGGATCTTCTGGCTTTCGTACGTACCCTGAAGACGCACCAGATCGAAGGCGCCAGCGGCTACCAGCATCTGAAGGCCGATCTCGACGACCGCGCCTCGATCCGCAGCCAGGGGCACGTCAAACAGGTTCTTATCAGGACATTGCTGCTCGAATGAGAAAATTCCTTCTTGCCGCGGTACTGATCGGTGCCGCCACCTCCGTCGCGGCGGCCCAGCAACTGGACCTTGGTGCCATCGGCAAGGCCGATGGCACCACCGTCGGCTACATCATCCAGATGTTCGGCCTGCTTACCGTCTTGTCGGTGGCGCCGGGGCTGCTGATCATGGTGACGAGCTTCACCCGCTTCGTTATCGCCTTCTCGATCCTGCGTGCCGGCATTGGCCTGCAATCGACGCCGGCGAACCTCATCCTCATTTCGCTGTCGCTGTTCATGACCTTCTATGTCATGGCGCCGACCTTCGATCAGGCCTGGAATACCGGCGTCAAGCCGCTGATGGACAACCAGATCAGCCAGACCGAGGCCTTCGAGAAGATTTCCGATCCGTTCCGCACCTTCATGCTGCACAATGTGCGCGACAAGGACTTCGATCTTTTCGCCGATCTCGCGCGCGAGCGCGGCCAGGTCGTTGCCAAGGAGACCGTCGACCTGCGCATCCTGGTGCCCGCCTTCATGATCTCCGAAATCCGGCGCGGCTTCGAGATCGGCTTTCTGATCGTGCTGCCATTCCTGGTCATCGATCTGATCGTCGCCACCATCACCATGGCGATGGGCATGATGATGCTGCCGCCCACGGTCGTGTCGCTGCCGTTCAAGATCCTGTTCTTCGTCCTGATCGACGGCTGGAACCTGCTCGTCGGCAGCCTGGTGCGCTCTTTCACCTGAGCGCCCGCGCCCGGCATCAGGCACCGCGCGCGCCGAGGAACCGGGCGGCGCGAGCATCATCGAATTTTCTCCGAATTATTTTCGATTAACCGTCCGATTTAGTCCTTTGGTAGGGACTCGCCGCCATAGTCGCTCGCAGATGGCGGGTGACCCAAACGCAACGGTCATTGGCATGATGCCGCTCCGTCATACCGGACAAACCGGTATGCAAAAAACACCTGTAAAAACAAGGTACGAGTAGCCATGGCCAGTATCATGACCAACGCCGCAGCGTTGACCGCGCTGCAGAGCTTGAACGCCACCCAGAAGAGCCTCGACACCACCCAGTCCCGCATCTCGACGGGCTATCGCGTCTCCCAGGCTTCGGACAACGCCGCCTACTGGTCGATCGCCACCACGATGCGCTCCGACAACCAGGCCATGTCCACCGTCTCGGACGCGCTCGGCCTCGGCGCCTCCAAGGTCGACACCGCCTACACCGGCATGAACAGCGCGATCACCACCATTAACCAGATCCAGCAGAAGCTGACCGCATCCTACGGCCAGACGGATGCTTCCAAGGAAAAGACCCAGGTCGAAATCGCCGCTCTGCAGAAGCAGCTGCAGGCCTATGCCGATGGCGCCACCTTCTCCGGCACCAATATGCTGTCGGTGTCCACCGCTTCGGGCACGGCGGCCGACGTGAAGGTCGTTTCGGCCTTCAACCGCAGCGCCGCCGGCGCGGTTTCGATCTCGACGATCGACGTCAATGTGGAAAGCATCAAGCTCTATGACGCCGGTGCTGCCCCGACTGCGAAGGGCATCCTCGACACGGCTCGTCTCGGCACCACCGGCGCCGCGGTTACCACGGCATCGAACCCGACCCTGGGCGCGGCCGCTGCGGCCACCGATACCTATTCGGTCGCCTCTCTGGCCATCTTCTCGGGCACCACTGCTGCCAGCGATACCCAGATCCAGCAGATGATGAACGTCGTCGATGCCGCGCTCAAGGGCATGACGACCGCCGCCACCAAGCTTGGCGCCGCCAAGAGCTCCATCGACCTGCAGAAGACCTTCACCTCGAGCCTGATGGACTCCATCGATCGCGGCGTCGGCCAGCTCGTCGATGCCGACATGAACAAGGAATCGACCCGCCTCCAGGCCCTGCAGGTTCAGCAGCAGCTCGGCGTCCAGGCGTTGTCGATCGCCAACGGCTCCTCGCAGTCGATCCTGTCGCTCTTCCGCGGCTGATCGCTCTCGACCGACCAAACCAGGCAAACGGGCCGCGCCAGAAGCGCGGTCCGTTTCGCGTTTGCTCCAGCCCCGCGCAACTCTCGTTCCTTAACCCTCTAAAGTCGGCTTTTAACAGGCCGTTAACCATAACGCGCTAGTCATGGTTAACCAATGACTTACAACGGATTACCGAATCGGTCCGATCGGGGCGGCGGCAATCCACGGGCGGGTCGAGCGGCTCGCGAGGGCAACGCCGGTTTTTGAGAAAGACCGGTCTGGAAAAAAGGAGCGAGTTTCTTGGCGAGCATCATGACGAACGCTGCGGCGTTGACTGCACTTCAGAGCCTCAACGCCACCAACAAGTCGCTTGAGCAGACACAGGCCCGCATCTCGACGGGCTACAGGGTCTCCGAAGCATCCGACAACGCGGCCTACTGGTCGATCGCCACGACGATGCGCTCCGACAACCAGGCGCTCTCGACCGTGCAGGACGCGCTCGGCCTCGGCGCCTCGAAAGTCGATACCGCTTATACCGGCATGAACAATGCGCTGGACACGATCGGCAAGATCAAGACCAAGTTGCTCTCCACCATTGGCCAGACAGCTGCTGCCAAGGCGAAGACACAGACCGAAATCACGGCCCTCCAGGCGCAGATGAAGTCCTTTGCCGATGCCGCCACCTTTTCGGGTTCTAATTACCTTTCGGTGACATCGACACAGGTCGCCGCCGCCAATGATGGCGTCCAGGCCAACGCCAAGATCGTCTCGTCCTTCAATCGCTCCTCCTCGGGCGCCATTTCGCTCGGCACGATCGACATCGATGTCGAGAGCACCAAGCTGTTCGATTCCGGTCTCTCCACCGCCGTCAAGAACCAGGGCACGCTCGATCGCCAGACCTCGGTCTATTCCACGGCGGCCGCCCAGAACCTGTATGATACCGCTTATGCGGCCGCAATCGCCGGCGGCGGCACGGACATTGCCGCCAACACCGCCGGCCAGACCGCGGCCGGTGCGGTGGTTCCCAGGATCGACAATGTTTCCGCTTACAATCTCGATATCACGGCGGCCGGCGTGACCGACGACATCATCACCCAGATGGTCGGCAAAATCGACAAGGTCATGAGCCAGTTGACCGACTCCGCCACCATCCTCGGTTCAGCCAAGAGCAGCATCGACCTGCAGAAGACCTTCACGCAGAGCCTGATGGACTCCATCGACCGCGGCGTCGGCCAGCTCGTCGATGCCGACATGAACAAGGAATCAACCCGCCTCCAGGCGCTGCAGGTGCAGCAGCAGCTCGGCATCCAGTCGCTGTCGATCGCCAACAGCTCCTCGCAGTCGATCCTGTCGCTGTTCAAGAACGGCTAATTCAACCTTAGCCGACGGATACGTCGATTTCCAATTCACGGGCCGCGTCGCAAGCGCGGCCCGATTTCATTTTCGCACAAGCTTCGAGGATTAGTGTTCCGGCGGACAGTCATGCTGGGAGTCGCTCAATCGTGCCGGAACAGATCCAGAGCATCATCTCGAATCTCCGCGGCTTTGGCGTCAGGCGCCTCGCCATGCTGGCGGGCATCGCTGTCCTGGTGATGGGCGTCATCGGCATTGCCTCGGTCTACCTCAACCGCCCGGCCTACGACACGCTCTATGTCGGGCTCGACCGCTCCGACGTGAACCAGATCGGCCTAGTATTGGGCGAAGCCGGCATCGGCTTCGACGTCGGCGCCGACGGAACCTCCGTACTGGTGCCGGCCGGCACCACGGCGCAGGCGCGCATGCTGCTTGCCGAGAAGGGCCTGCCGACCAGCGCCAATGCCGGCTATGAGCTGTTCGACAATGTCGGCGCGATGGGCCTCACCTCCTTCATGCAGCAGATCACCCGCGTGCGTGCGCTGGAAGGCGAGATCGCCCGCACCATCCAGTCCATCGCCGGCATCAAGGCGGCGCGCGTCCACATCGTCATGTCCGAGCGCGCCAATTTCCGCCGCGACGAACAGCAGCCCTCCGCCTCGGTCGTCATCCGCTATGCCGGCATCGACGCGGAGAAGAGCGCCATGTCGATCCGCCACCTCGTCGCCGCTGCCGTGCCTGGCCTGTCGGCCGACAAGGTGACGGTGCTCGATTCCAACGGCAATCTGCTGGCCGCGGGTGATGATCCCTCCAATACCAGTGCCGCCCGCACGCTCGGCATCGAGCAGACCGTGGAGGCGCAGATCGGTGACAACATCCGCCGCGCTCTGACACCCTATCTCGGCCCGGACAATTTCCGCGCCAGCGTCAAGGCCGAGGTCAACACCGACACCCGTCAGACGGAAGAGACAATCTTCGACCCGAATTCCCGCGTCGAGCGCTCGGTGCAATCGGTGCGCGCCAATGAGAACAGCAACCAGAAGCAGGCTTCAACTCCCGCCAGCGTCGAGCAGAACCTGCCCGAAACCCAGGCGACCAGCACCGAGGGTCCGCAGACCTCCTCGGCCAACGACCGCAAGGAGGAGATCACCAATTACGAGATCAATTCCAAGAAGATCGCCACCGTCTCCAACGGCTATTCAGTGACCAAGATGTCGATTGCCGTCGTCGTCAACCAGGATCGGCTGAAGACGATCCTGGGCAAGGATGCGACACCGGAGCAGATCGCCAAGCGCGTCGCCGAAATCCAGAAGATGGTGAGCTCCGCCACCGGCTTCGACGACAAGCGCGGCGACGTCATCGACGTCTCGGCCGTCGAGTTCATCGACGGGCTGGACGGCGAGGCGGTGCCCCAGGCGGGAATGCTCGATTCCATCGGCCAGCACGCCGGCACGCTGATCAATGCTGGCGCCTTCATCGTCGTGGTGTTCCTGGTCGCCTTTTTTGGCCTGCGGCCGATGGCGGCCGCGTTGACGGCCAGGGCGACGCCTGCCATAGCAGGCCCCAATTTCGATGAAGTCCAGCGCTCTCTGCCGACGCCGGAGGCAGCCGCTTCCGCCGATGCGGGTGCCGCCATTGGCGCCCTGCCCGGCACGCGTGCCGGCGCCACCCCGCTCGACGATCTGCGTCAGAAGATCAGGCCGGCCCCGCAGGAGCGGCTTGCCCGCATGGTCGACATCAACGAGGAACGCACCGCGCAGATCCTGCGCAAATGGGCGGCCCAGGAAGTCGCGGCGTAGACCATGCCCTCCGCAGCCCTCTTCGATCTTCTCCCTGATTTCGGCACGCGCGCGCAACGCGCCAGCCAGCCCCAGGCCGCCACCGAGCACAAACCCGAGGCGGCACCGCCGGCCGATATCGGCACGCTGATCGCCGAAGCGGTTTTCCAGGCGGAGGCAGCGCTCGGCGAACGGCTTGCCGCGACACATGAAGCAGCGCTGGAAGCGGAACGCCGGGCCAATGCCGAGGAAGCGAAGGCCTTTCTCGACAGCTTCGGTGGCGATGTCGGCAAGGCGGTCTCGTCGCGGCTCGACGCCATGGAGGCGCGCGTGACGGATCTTGTCGGCGCCACGGTCGCCCGCATCATCGGCGGCGTGGTCAGCGACGATCTGCGGAAGCGCTCGCTTGAAGCGCTCGCCGGCGCGGTCCGCGAAGCCGTCGGCGATGGCGAAGCCGTGCGCATCACGGTCCGCGGGCCGCTCTCGCTGTTCGAAACGCTGAAGGCATCGCTTGGGCCGCGTGCCGAAAATCTCGACTTCATCGAGGCGCCCGGCTTCGACCTGACGGTCACCATCGACGAGGCCGTGTTCGAGACGCGCATGGCCGAATGGTCGGCAACACTTTCCGAGGTGCTGTCATGAGCGTCGCCGATGCCGATCATGGCAGGCACGAGATCATCATCGTGCGGCGCGGGCATGACGACCACGACGAAGGTCACCATGGCGGCGTCTGGAAGATCGCCTTCGCCGATTTCATGACCGCGATGATGTGCTTCTTCCTGGTCATGTGGCTGATCAATGCCGCCAACGAACAGACCAAGGCCGCCGTCGCCAGCTACTTCAATCCCGTCAAGCTGGTCGACCGTGAGTCGAGCCGCAAGGGCCTCCAGGATCTCGGCAATGGGCCGCGCTCGGTCGGGCTGATGGCCGACGACCCGCAGGAAGCGACAGCCAAGGCCGGGCAGGACGGCAGCGGCGCCGCGGGCTCATCCAACCGCATGCAGGAAAACCAGGAGCCGCAGCAGTCGCCACAATCCGACGAGCATCTTTTCGCCGACCCCTATGCGGTGCTCTCGGAGATCGCCACGGATACCGGCGTCATGCAGAATGTCAGCCAGAAGGGCGATGGCGGCGCGCAGAATTCCGGCCCGGCGACGGGTGCCTCGGGCGGCGCGTCCTACCGCGATCCCTTCGAGCCGGACTTCTGGTCGCAGCAGGTCGCCGCGCCCGGCGCCGAGGCGAGCGCCCAGCGGCCCAAGATCGAGGGCGACCCGCTCAAGTCCGGCGACAAGGCGGCCGAGACTCGGGTCGCCAAGGTCAAGGCCGTGCCGCCCGCACCGCCGGTCAAGGACGCACCGCTCGAGCCCCTGGCCGGAGATGGCAGGAATACCGCCGCGACAATGGTCAAGACGGGCGATGCCAAGACGGGCGATGCCAAGGCCGGCGATGCCAAGGCGGGGGATACCAAGGCGGGCAACGCCGACGCTGGAGACAACAAGGCCGCTGATGCGGTCGCAAAGCAGGAGGCCGCAAAAACCGAGGCGGCGGACAAGGCTCCGACCACCGCCGCGCTGAAGGCGGCTGCCGACGTCAAGCAGCAGCTCGCCGATGCCTTCAAGCCCGGTGACAAGCTGCATGACGGTGTCTCGGTCGAAGCCACCGACAAGGGTGTCGTCATCTCCATCACCGACCAGCTCGACTTCGGCATGTTCGAGGTCGGGTCGGCGGTGCCGAGCCGCGAGCTGGTGCTGGCGATGGAAAAGATCGGCCACATCCTCAACAGCCAGAAGGGCACCATCAGCATCAACGGCCACACCGATGCGCGCCCCTTTCGCAGCGCCAGCTACGACAATTGGCGGCTGTCGACGGCGCGCGCGCACTCCGCCTATTACATGCTCGTGCGCGGCGGCGTCGATGAACGCCGCATCACGGAGGTTGCCGGCTTCGCGGATCGCCAGCCCAAGGATCCGGCAGACCCAATGTCGGCGGCCAACCGCCGCATCGAGATCCTGATGGCGACCGGCGGATGAAGCGGGCGGCGCTGACCAGCCGCCTGATGGGCCTGTTGCTGCTGGCCACGGCATATCCGTCGGCGGGCTTTGCCCAGGATACGCTGCAGCCCTATCAACTGGTGCGCTCATTGCAGCTCGTCCAGGACCGTATCGCGGCCGGCGATCACGCCGCGATGCCGATGCAGGCCAAGCTGCTCGAGATGACCGATGCGCGGTTGCGCGCGGCCGATGCCGAGGATTTCAAGGATCCCAGGAATTTTCGCGCGCTCCTGGTCTACGGCATGAGCGGCGGCAATCCGGTAACCGTCGAGGCGGCCGTGTCGCGCGCCGCCTCCGATCCGCGCAACCTTGCCATGGCCAAAGGTGTGATCGACTACCTGAACGGCCGGCCCGGCGAGGCGATCGAAGCCCTGAGGCCGATCGATCCGATGGCTCTGCCAGGCGATCTCGGCGCGTTCCTCGCCTTGGTCAAAGGCTCGCTGCTTGCCACGGACCAGCCGGCGACCGCACTCACGCTGTTCGACGAGGCCAAGCTGCTCAGCCCCGGCACTCTGGTCGAGGAAGCGGCGTTGCGGCGCTCGGTCGGCATTGCCGTGACGCAAGGCGACGCGGCACGGTTCGCGCTTGCCTCCACCCAGTATGTCGAGCGCTATCTCTATTCGCCTTACGCCAGCCAGTTCGCCGACTCCTTCGTCTCCGGCGTCATCGCCCTGCACATGTCGATCAGCCAGGACAAGCTTGCCGACATCACCTCGATGATGGATCCCGAGCGCGAGAAGGTGATCTATCTGCGCATCGCCCGCCGCGCCGCGATTGACGGCATGAGCGACTTGTCGGCCTTCGCCTCGGCAAGGGCCGAGCAGGGTCGCGACGGCAACACCAATCAGGGCGATCCGCGCGCCCTGCTCTATTCCAGCCTGTCCACGGTGACCTCCGATACCATCGAGGACGTGCGTGCCAAACTGGGCAAGATCGACCGCAGCAGGTTGTCGGACGGCGACCGCGCCTTGCTCGACGCGGCCCAGACCATCGCCGGTGAAGTGGTGGCGCCGCCTGCCTCCCCTCCGGCCGCAAATCCGGCGCCCGCCGCGGTTGTGCCATCGCCCGAACCCGAGGTTGCGGCCACCGATGCCGCCGGATTGCCACCTGTCGAGGGCGCCGTCCCTGAACAGACCGCCGTAGCGCCATCCCTGGACACAGCAGCGGCTGCGCCGAACGCATCCACGCCCGCAACCGATACGGCGACCGTCCTGCCGGCACCGGCGGCCTCGGCCAGCGCCGACACGACAGACCCGACCGACGCCGCCATGACGAAAACCCGTCGACAGCTAGACCTGATCGACCAGATGCTTGGAGCCGCCCCGAAATGACCCCCAGCCTCGGCCCGGCTCTGCAAGGATTCACCGCCGTGCGCACGGCCGAGCAGCCGGCCGCGTCCGGAAAGAAGGACGACACCGGTTTCGGAGAGATGGTGCACGGCGGCGCGAGCCCTGCCCATTCGGAGAAGCAGCCACCGGCCGAGGCGGGCTCCCGCGATCCGCGGTGGACCAGGCTTGCCGCGGAGCTTGCGGCAAAGGCAGGCGAGGACAAGCCGATGCCCGCCGGCAAGGCAAGGGCCACGCCGAGCGGATCGTCTGCCGCGAAATCCATGAAGGACGGCAAGGACGCCGGGACGGACAAGGATGCCGATGCCGAAGCGCCCGCCGCCGATCCGGGCGCAACGCCGCTCGACGGGCATCTGCCGCTGCTGATGGCGTTTCATGACCTGCGCCATTTCTCGACATCGACCAAGTCGGCCGACTCGAGCGCGAGCGAAACAGGACAGGGCTCTGCTATCGATGGACAGCTTCCGTCGAAGGCCTATCGACAGAAATCCGCTGCGGGGCGTGACGGTCTTGAACCCATATCCGAGCCTGAGCGGGTATCGCTCGTCGACGGGCCGTTGACGAAACTCGACGGCAGGCTCGTCCGCGATGCCGCCGGCGCGCCGAAACACGACAATGCCATCGTGGCCGGCCCGCTGCCCGAGGCGCCCGCGGAGGTGCCAGGCATGGAGACGGAACAGGCGGCGCCACAGCTGAAATCCATCGCCGACCTTCAGTCCTCATTGCGGTCCGAGCCGGGAAAACAGCAGTCGGCGGCGGCACGCATCGACGTCGTTTCCGAACGCAGCTTTCCCGCGCCGCCGCAGGCACCGATGAGCCAGGCAGCCCTCAACGTGATCGGCGCCATTTCAGCCGATGGGGGCCCGAACAAGACGCTTTCCACGGCTTCCGCGACCGCTCAACTGACGGGCTCTGTTGCGGTTCCGACACATGTGTTGAAGATCGAACTTCACCCGGCCGAACTGGGCATGGTCACGGCTCATCTTCGGCTCTCCGGAGAACAACTGTCGATTGAATTGAAGCCCGAAACACACGATGCCTATCGCCGGCTTTCCAGCGACAGCGAGGCGATCGTCAAGTCGCTGCGCGGGCTGGGCTTCGAGGTTGATAAGCTCACCATCATGCAACCCTCGGTCGCAATTCCCTCTACAACCAGGACGGATACAACCGCCTCCGTGAGCGCTGCACCCGGCCGCGATCCATCATCCTTCCAGCCCGGAAATTCCGGCGGCGGCAATAATGGAGCCGGCGGCCAGCAGTCGGGTCAGCAATCCGCAAGGGGTAACCATGATGAAGCGCAAGCACACGGCCGCGCCGCTTCGCCTTCTCGCGAGCGCGCTGGCGATATATTTATCTAGCCTCGCGAGCAGCGCCGGCGCCGCCACCAATCCTTGCGAACCCGAGATCCTGCGTGCCGCCGACCGCTATGGCGTACCCGCCGGCATCCTCTATGCCGTCGGATTGACGGAAACCGGCAACAAGGGCAGTCTTCAGCCTAATGCCTTGAACATAGAGGGAAAAGCAGTCTTCCCGAGAAGCCGGGCCGAAGCGCTTGCCGCCTTCGCCAACGCCCAGCGCGAGGGCAAGACGCTGATCGATCTGGGCTGCATGCAGATCAACCATCACTACCATGCCTCGCATTTCCGCAGCGTCGAGGACATGCTCGACCCACGCCAGAACGTCGACTACGCGGCAAGCTTCCTGGCCAGCCTCCATGCCCGCCATGTGACCTGGTCGATGGCCGTCGCCCGCTATCATGCCGGTCCCGACAACGATCCGGCGCAGAAGGTCTATGTCTGCAGGGTGATCGCCAACATGGTGGCCACCGGCTTCGGCAAATGGACCACGAACGCTCGCGCCTTCTGCAACCCATAAGCGCATTTTCTGCTTCTAATACCTCAACTCCCTGGATGCGAAGCGGTCCATCCGACCTGGGCTCACAAACATATCTGGCGGCGCGCTAATGCAACCGCTCCGATTCCAGACTCCCAAGAAACTAGTTACAAGAAATGACGGTTGTTCAGGATTCTCGCCAGCGGATACGCCTTTCCCCACGGGGCAAATGTGCTGATTCGGAGGCGGGGCCGATGATCGTTATCGTTGACGAGCGAGAGCTCGTGACAGAGGGCTATAATTCACTTTTCGACCGCGAGGGGATTGCCTGCGCCGGTTTCGCACCGGGCGAATTCGGCGAGTGGGTCAACTCGGCCGCCGACACCGATCTGCGATCGGTCCGGGCCTTCCTGATCGGCGACTGTCGCGACGGCGCGATCTCGCCGCGCCAGATCCGCGACCGCACCGGAGCTCCGGTCATTGCGCTCAGCGAGCAACATTCGCTGGAAAACACGCTGCGGTTATTCGAGAGCGGCGTCGACGACGTCATCCGCAAGCCGGTGCACATCCGCGAAATCCTGGCCCGCATCACCGCCATCCGCCGACGCGCCAGCGAGGACGTCGCCTATACCGAGATCGGTGCCATGCGCATCTTCATGGACGGCCGCGATCCCGAGATCGACGGCCAGCCGCTGCCCTTGCCACGCCGCGAGCGCCGCATCCTGGAATATCTGGCGAGCAATCGCGGCCGCCGCGTCACCAAGACCCAGGTGTTCAACGCCATCTACGGCATTTTCGACGAAGAGGTCGAGGAGAACGTGGTGGAAAGCCACATCAGCAAACTGCGCAAGAAACTGCGCGAGAAGCTGGGCACCGACCCGATCGATTCCAAGCGCTTCCTCGGCTACCGGCTGGTGTTCTGATGCGGCACCGCGCCAGCCTCGCGCAAGACAGGAGGCCTAGCCTCGAAGCCAGTGGCAAGGATATTGCGGAGACATCTCGATGAGCCTCTACGGAATGATGCGGACTGGCGTTTCCGGCATGAACGCCCAGGCAAACCGCCTGTCGACGACGGCCGACAACATCGCCAACTCCGACACCACCGGCTACAAGCGGTCCTCGGCCGAATTTTCGACGCTGATCATGCCGTCGACCGGCGGCGCCTATAATTCCGGCGGCGTCACCACCACGATCCGCCAGGCGGTCAGCGATCCGGGCGTACTTCAATACACGACCTCGGTCTCCGACCTTGCCGTCAGCGGCGATGGCTTCTTTGTCGTCCAGGACCCGAGCGGCACGCCCTTCCTGACCCGCGCCGGCGCCTTCGTTCCCGATGCACAGGGCCGGCTGGTCAATGCCGCCGGTTTCCAGCTGATGGCCTACAGTTACGCCAACGGCACGCCGGCAGCGACCGTGAACGGCTTCGAAGGTCTCGAGCCGGTTGTCATCTCCGACCAGGGACTGACCGCGACGCCGAGCACCCAGGGCAATTTCAGTGGCAATCTGCCGGCAGGTGCGACACCGGTCGCCGCCGGCAACCTGCCCACCACCAACACCGCAGGCGCGCAGTACACCTCGAAATCGTCGATGGTTGCCTATGACAATCTCGGCAACAAGAGGCTGCTCGACGTCTATTTCACCAACACCGGCGCCGGCACCTGGCAGGTGGCGGTCTTCGACCAATCGAAGGCGACGGCCGGAACTGGCTTCCCCTACGCTGGCGGCGGTGCACTGGGCACGGCCAACCTGACCTTCGATACCACCACCGGCAAGCTTAGCGGCACCCCCACCGACGTTTCGTTCACAGTGCCGGGCGGCGCCAGCCTCGATCTCGATCTGTCGGCGCTCACACAGCTCGGCACCGGTTTCACCGTTTCCGACGCCCAGGTGAACGGCAACGCGCCGAGCACCATCGACAAGGTGCAGATCAGCAAGGACGGCACCATCTACGCCCAGTACAAGGACGGCACCTCCAAGCCGCTCTACAAAATTCCGCTGGCCGACGTGCAGAGCCCCGACCAGCTCAAGGCGCTGCCTGGCAATGTCTACGCCCAAGGCACCGACTCCGGTGCCATCCGTGTCGGTTTTGCCAATGAAGGCAAGCTTGGTTCGATCATTTCCGGCGCGCTCGAAAATTCCAACGTCGATATCGCGGAGGAATTGACCGACATGATCGCGGCTCAGCGCAGTTACACCGCCAATTCCAAAGTCTTCCAGACCGGTTCCGATCTGATGGACGTCCTCGTCAACCTGAAGAGATAAACCGGGCTCCGCCCGTGAAAGACCAGCATGTCGCTTTCCTCTGCACTGAGCATCGCCCAATCGGCGCTTCTGGCCACCTCGCGGCAGACAAGCGTCGTCACGCGCAACGTGGCAGACGCCGACAATCCGAACTATTCGCGCCGCATCGCGCTCGTCACCAGCACGACGCCCGGCGCGCGTTCGGTTGATGTCCAGCGTGCGGCCAACGACCTGCTGTTTCGCCAGAACCTCGGCGCTTTGTCCGCCTACGCCGGCCAGAATGCGCTCTACAGCGGCATGGATCAGCTCGACGTTTCAGTGAATGGCGTCGACAACGCCTCCTCACCTTCGACCGCCATCGCCAATCTGCAGCAGGCGCTGCAGCTATACGCCACCTCGCCGTCCAACCAGAATCTGGGCTCGAGCGTCATCGACGCGGCCAGACAGGTCGTGCGGTCCCTGAATGAAGGCTCCAAGGCCATTCAGGATTTTCGTACCCAGACCGACGGCCAGATCGATACCGCCGTCAAAGATCTCAACTCGCTGCTCAACCAGTTCCAGGATGCCAACACGGCGGTCATGTCCGGAACCCGTTCCGGTACCGACGTTTCAGATGCGCTCGACCAACGCGACGCATTGTTGAAGAAGATCGCCAATTACATTCCGGTATCGACCTTCACGCGTGGCGACAATGACATGGTCATCACTACGGGCGACGGCACGACATTGTTCGAGACGATCCCACGTACCGTCAGCTTCGCCCCATCTTCGGGCTATGCCGCGGGTTCGACTGGCAACACGGTCTATATCGACAATGTGCCGGTCTCGGCGGGCAGCGGCGGCAACACAACCGCCAGCGGCACGATTGCCGGTATGCTGCAATTGCGCGACGGCATCGCCTCGACCATGCAGAGCCAGCTCGACGAAACCGCGCGCGGCCTGATCACCGCCTTTGCCGAAACCGCACCGTCGATGCCCAACGCGGCGGGCCTGTTCACCTGGTCGGGCGCACCGGCGGTGCCAGCCGCGGGCACGCTCGTCGATGGCCTTGCTGGAACGATCAAGATCAATGCCGCGATGGATCCCAGCACCGGCGGCAACCCGACATTGCTGCGCGACGGCGGCGCCAATGGCGCCGCTTACGTCGCCAACACTGGCGGAGCTTCATACTCCAACCTTCTGGTCGCCTATGGCGACCAGCTCGACAAGCCGATGACGTTCGATTCCTCGGCCGGGATTTCGGCAACCTCCAGCGTTGCCGACTACGCCGCCAATTCGATCGGCTGGTTGCAGGGCGTTCGTCAGCAGGCTTCGACCGCCGCCGACGCCAAGGAAGCCCTGGCACAGCGCAGTGCCGATGCCTTGTCCAACGCAACCGGCGTCAATGTCGATCAAGAGATGTCGCTGATGCTCGATCTCGAGCACACCTATCAGGCATCCGCCCGGATGATGAAGACCGTCGACGACATGATGACGGCCCTGTTGAACGCGGTGGGATAAGCCATGACCTTTGTCTCCTCTGCTGCCCTCACGAATGCCATGCGCTATCAGCAGATGCGCATGCAAGCCGATCTCGTCAAAGCCACGAAGGAGTCCTCGACCGGCAAGGTCGCCGATGTCGGTCTGGCACTTGGTGGGCGCACCGCCCAGTCCGTCACCTTTTCGCGCGACCTCGACCGGCTCAACGTCATTGTCGATTCCAACGGACTGGTGGCCGCCCGGCTCTCATCGACCCAGACCTCGCTCGGCCAGCTCTCCAACGTCGCGCAGACTTTCCTGTCCAGCCTGACCACCGCATCGTCGGGCGACAACTCCGACAGCCTGACCCAATCGACCGGCCAGACAACTATCCAGCAGCTTACGTCGATCCTCAACACCAGCGTTAACGGCGAATATCTGTTCGCTGGCACCAACACCGACGTCAAGCCCATCAACGATTTCACGGCCCCCGGTTCTCCCGCCAAGGCTGCCTTCGACGCCTCCTTCGTCGCCAAATTCGGCTTCACGCCCAATGACCCGGCCGCAGCCAACATCACCGCGGCCCAAATGGACGATTTCATCACCAACGATGTCACGCCGCAGTTCCTCGGCGCGGGCTGGCAGACCAACATGTCGAATGCCACCGACCAGCAGATCGTCAGCCGCATCGCGCTCAACGAAACCACCGAGACCTCGACCGGCGCCAACAGCGACGGCGTCAGGAAGCTCGCCATGGCGGCGGCCTTGGTCTCCAGCCTGATGTCCACCAATATCAGCCGGGCGGCAAAGGACAGCATCGTCGACCACTCGCAGGTGCTGGTTGGCGAAGCGCTGAGCGGCATCGCGCAGGTCCAATCCCAGACCGGCATCGTCCAGAAGCGCGTCTCCGACGCCAGCGACCGTATGAAGACGCAGATCGACCTGTTCGAACGGCACATTCTGGATCTCGAAGCAGTCGATCCGGCCGCAGCCGCGACCCGCGTCGCCGACCTGACGCAGCATATCGAGACGTCTTTCGCTCTGACGGCGCGCCTGCAGCAGCTCAGCCTG
Organism: Mesorhizobium sp. B2-5-4; assembly: GCF_006441095.1. NCBI lineage: Bacteria > Pseudomonadati > Pseudomonadota > Alphaproteobacteria > Hyphomicrobiales > Phyllobacteriaceae > Mesorhizobium > Mesorhizobium sp. B2-5-4. The sequence goes on from NZ_VFUR01000008.1 coordinate 227,924, forward strand.
TTGAATTACCTGACCTGAAAGCACTCTGAACCGGAACGGTAGAGCCAACGATGTACCAATTCTCCTACGCCGACGTCCAAAGCACCTCCGTCACGGACGCCAAGGACCGTGAGCGCGAGCTGCTGACCCGCTCGATCGACATGCTGTCGGCTGCGGCGGTGGCCGGCCAGGATTCGATGGAGGCCGTGGAGGCACTGAATTTCACCAACCGCGTCTGGACTGTCTTCGTCGAAGACCTTGGCTCCAGCGACAATGCGCTCCCCAAGGAATTGCGCGCCAACCTGATTTCCATCGGCCTGTGGCTGCTGCGCGAGGCCGAGGACATCCGCCAGGGCCGTACCGACAATTTCGAGGGGCTGATCGAAGTGTCCCAGATCATCCGCGACGGCATTCAATGACGAACACGCTGAAGATATCGCTGAAGCCCAATGAGAAGATCTACATCAACGGCGCGGTCCTCCGCGTCGACCGCAAGGTCACCGTCGAGCTGATGAACGACGTGCAGTTCCTGCTCGAGAGCCATGTGATCCAGGCCAACGAGGCGTCGACGCCATTGCGGCAGCTCTATTTCATCGTGCAGGTCATGCTGATGAACCCCGCTGGTGCCGATGAAGCACGCGAGATGTTCCGCCGCTCGCTGCCGCTGCTCATTGCAAGTTTCGAAGACGCCGAGATCGGCAACGCGCTGAAACAGGTCGACCGCATGGTCGGCGAGGATCACATCTACGAGGCCTTGAAGGCGATCCGTTCGCTTTATCCTCTCGAACGCCGCGCGCTTGGCGGCAATGACGACGTTCAGGGTGCCGCGCGCCCGCTGGCCGTGGGGGCACGATACTGATGACCGTGGACATGACGACGACGATACCGGCTGGCGCCAACCAGACCACCAAGTCGACCTCGAAGACAGCGGTCGACTATCAGTCCTTCCTGAAGCTTCTGATCGCGGAGATGAAGAACCAGGATCCGACCAAGCCGATGGATTCGACGGCGTACGTCGCCCAGCTCGCCACCTTCTCCCAGGTCGAGCAATCGGTACAGAGCAACACCAAGCTCGACCAGATCATGCAGTCCTCGGCGCTGTCGCAGGCCGACGCTATTATCGGCCGCTCGATCACGTCGGCCGACGGCAAGACCACCGGAATAGTGGCTTCGGTGACGCTCGCAAGCAGCGGACTGATCGCAGTGCTGCAGGACGGCACCCAGGTCCCCGTCGGCGCGGGCGTGTCGATCAAGCCGGCGAGCTAGGCCAACCGCCGACATGAACGAAGCCGACGCTCTCGACATCGTCCAGTACGCGGTTTGGACGGTGCTGACGGCATCCGCGCCGGTGGTGCTGGTCGCAATGGCCGTCGGCATCGGCATAGCCTTGATCCAGGCGTTGACGCAGGTCCAGGAAATCACCTTGACCTTCGTGCCCAAGATCGTCGCCATCATGCTGGTGGTGGCGCTTACGGGCCCCTTCATCGGCGGCCAGATATCGGCCTTCACCAATGTCATCTTCGAGCGCATCCAGAACGGTTTCTGAGCGATTCCAGAAAGGGTGCTCGGCGCCTTCCGGCACGAGCGTGTGGCCCTTCGCTATCCCCTTGTTGGACCATGATCTTGCCCGCAAGGCATTCGCCCTTTGCGCCGTGATGCCATAGTTTCGGCAAATCATGCGGGGAAACGGATCACCGCAAGGATCGGCACGCCGTGGCAGGAACCCGCCCATGATTGACGAAAAGCCGGATAGCGAAAGCGTCTCGGCGCTGGCGCCGTTCCGGCACGGCATCTTCCGCGCCGTCTGGGGCGCAAGTCTCGTCTCCAATTTCGGCGGCTTGATCCAGGGCGTCGGCGCCGCCTGGATGATGACCACCATCGCCACCTCGCCCTATCAGGTCGCCCTGGTCCAGGCTTCGACCACCTTGCCGATCATGCTGTTCGCGCTTGTCGCGGGCGCCATCGCCGACAGCTTCGACCGCCGCAAGGTGATGCTGGTCGCCCAGACCTTCATGCTGGTCGTTTCGGTGCTTCTGACCGTATTCACCTATCTGGACCTGATCACGCCGTGGACGCTGCTGGCCTTCACCTTCCTGATCGACAGCGGCACGGCGCTCAACAGCCCGTCATGGCAAGCCTCCGTCGGCGACATCGTTCCGCGCAACAAGGTGCCTGCCGCCGTGGCGTTGAATTCCATGGGCTTCAACCTGACCCGCAGTGTCGGCCCCGCGATCGGCGGCATCATCGTCGCGGCCGCCGGTGCGGCCGCCGCCTTCGCGGCGAACGCGGTGAGCTATGTCGGCCTCATCGTCGTGCTGGCACGCTGGAAGCCGGATCTACCGGTCTCGACCCTGCCGCGCGAGTCATTGGGGGCCGCCATGGGCGCCGGCCTGCGTTACGTCGCCATGTCGCCCAACATCGGCAAGGTGCTGGTCAGGGGCGCGGCCTTTGGCTTCAGCGCCGGCGCGGTGCTGGCGCTGCTGCCGCTGGTGGCGCGCGACGTTGTCAAGGGCGACGCGCTGACCTACGGCATCATGTTGGGCGCCTTCGGCATCGGCGCCGTCGGCGGCGCGCTGATCAGTGTGCGGCTTCGGCAGTTGCTCTCCAGCGAGACGATGGTGCGCTGTGCCTTCGCCGGCTTCGCTGCCTGCGCCTTCAACGCCGCCATCAGCCAGCATGCCTGGCAGACCTCGCTCGGCCTGCTCGTCGGCGGTGCCTGCTGGGTGATTGCGCTCTCGCATTTCAACGTTACCGTGCAGATGGCGACGCCGCGCTGGGTGGTCGGCCGGGTTCTGTCGGTCTACCAGACCGCCACCTTCGGCGGCATCGCGTTGGGCAGCTGGATCTGGGGTGTGGTCGCCGACGCGCATGGCGCCGAGACGGCGCTGATCGCCGCGGCCATCGCCATGCTGGCCGGCGGTGCCATCGGTCTCGTGCTGCCGCTACCACAACAGCAGGTGCTCAACCTGGACCCGCTCAACCGCTTCAAGGAGCCGCACCTCGCCCTCGACCTGAAGCCGCGCAGCGGTCCGATCGCCATCATGATCGAATATGTGATCCGGCGCGAGGACGAGGCGGAATTCCTCGCCACCATGGCCGAGCGCGGGCGCATCCGCCGCCGCGACGGCGCCCGAAACTGGACGCTGGCGCGCGATCTCGAAAATCCGTCGATCTGGATCGAGCATTATCACACGCCGACCTGGCTCGAATATGTCAGGCACAATGGCCGCATCACCCATGCCGACGCCATGGTCGGCGAACGCTTGCGGGCGCTGCACTCAGGCGACGAGCCGCCGCGCGTGCGCCGCGTCATCGAGCGTCCGACAACCGCCGGCACGGCGCTGGTGCCGGCCAAGGGACCGATCGAGCACTGACGAGTTCGGAGACCGCGGGCTCCTTACCCTTCCCCCGACAGGTCCCGGCGCGCCTTTTCGAGTTCCTCGGCATAGCGCCGCATCAAATGGCCCTCGGTCAGAAGCCCGAGCACAATGTGGTCGGCGAAGTCCTCGACCACGGCCAGTTCCTCGGCGCCGGCGCGCTGGAAGGTCTCGGCGGCGGCCTGCACGTTCATGCTGGGCACCAGGACGGCATCCTTGTACTGGGCAAGATCGCGCACCGGCACCTCGCCTCCGGAGGGATCGCTGTGCAGTTCGGCCACGATCAGCACGCCGACATACTCGTCCCCCGGGTCGACGGCGATCACGCGCTGGGCCGAACCCAGCGGGAATTCCTTGCGGAAGGCGGCCAGGGTCGTCGAGGCGTCGATGGTCTTGATGTCCTTGCGCATCATCGAGCCGACGGTCAGGCTGCGCATCCAGCCGACATCGTGGGCGCTGCGGATCGTCTCGCCGCGCAGGTGGAAGCGCCAGGTCGAGAACGAGTAGCCGAAGGTCTCACGCACCAGGATCGCCGCCATGATCGAGGCGGCCAGCACCACGCCGGTGAGCGTCAGGTCACGGGTCGATTCCAGCGCCAGGAAGGTCATGGTCAGCGGGCCGCCGACGACACCGACGGCGAGCGACGTCATGCCGACGACGGCGGCGACGGAAGGGTCGATGCCGGTCGCCGGCGAGACGAGCGCCATGACACCGGCGAACGACTTGCCGAGCAGCGCCCCAAGGAACAGCGAGGCGAAGAACAGTCCGCCGCGAAAGCCCGAGCCCAGCGAGATGGCCGACGCCGCCAGCTTCAGCACGAAGACGCTGGCCACCACCGCCAGCCCGTAATTCATGGCGAACTCGCGATGCAGCGCGCCGTGGCCGCTGGACAGGACCTGCGGCGTGATCAGGCCGAGGAGGCCGACCAGGACACCGCCGATGACGGGGCGCAGCGAGGCATCGACGGACAGCCTGTTGAACCCGCGCTCGATCAGCGTCACCAGATGCATGATGGCGATCGAGGCCGCGCCGCCAAGCAGGCCGAGCAACAGGAATGGTACATATTGACTGGCGGTGAGTTGCGGCAACCCTGAAAGCTCGAGCGGAAACGGTACGCCGCCGAACACTTCCGCTGTCAGCGACGCCGAGATCGCGGCGGTCAAGACAGGCGCGACATTGGCGACCGAGTAGATGCCGATGACCAGCTCGAAACCGTAGAAGGCGCCGGTCAGCGGCGCATCGAAGGCGGCTGATATGGCGCCGGCGGCGCCGCAGCCGACGAGGATGCGGACATCGTTGCGGCGCAATCGGAAGGCACGCGCCAGCCGCGAGGCGACCCCTGAGCCGATCTGCGTATAACCGGCCTCCAGGCCGACCGAAGCGCCGAAGCCGCTGGAAATCATCGTCTGCACGACGATGATGAAGGTATCGGTGAGCGACATGCGCCCGCCATAGAGCGCGTTGGCCTCGATCGGGTCGACCGGCGTGCGGAATTTCCGAAGCCTCAGCCAGACCACCGATATCCCAAGCAGGATGCCGCCGATCGCGGGGATCAGCGCCTGCATCGGATTGGCAAGCGAGAACATGCCAGACAGGCGTCCGCCGGGCTGGACACCAAACAGCAGCCCGTGCAGGTCCTGCACGATCTGGCTCATCGCGGTGACCAGTATGCCCGCCATGATGCCGACAATGCCCGCCAGGATGACCACGGCGATGCCGCGCGCCTCCAAGAGAGGGACTGACCTCAGAAGCACCGCGCGCAGCCGGCGGGCGTAGACTTGGGGTTGGTTTCTGGAAAGCACCGGGACGGCTCGCCGATATCAAGGCAACGGAAGACCCGCCTGATACGCCGGGCGGCACGTCGTGACAACCACAATGCCGACATCAAAGGCGCCAATATGGCCGCGATGCCGCCTGACCCGGCCGTTCCCGTCCCGGGCGTGGAAAGCCACCGGCGCGGTGGTCAATCCGGGATCGTCAGCGGCCGCAATCGTCGTAGGCAATAAAGGTCGCCAGCAGTTCGGCCGGCTCGGTGGTGCTGGCATTCTCGGCGACGAGATGGATCGCTCGCAAACGGGCCTGATTGCTGATCATGTCGATGTCTCCGGGCGGATTGGTTCAGGCGGGCAAGCGGAAATCGGCGCGCCAACCGAGTTCCTCGGCCGCCTTTCGCTTCGAGACGGCCTCATCGGGTTCGGCCACGTTGAAGATGCCGGGCACGCCCTTGTCCAGCGCAAGCCGCACGCTGTCCATGGCCGCATCCAGCATATCGAGCTCAGCGCCAGCGGACAGGCCCTGCTGCGGCGATGCTGGGACCGTGTGCATGCAATCGAGAGCGAACTGACCGCCGGCCTGTCGGCGCCGGAGGAACGAGCCGTCAGGCGGTGGCTGGTCGGCGTTGCCACCGCAGACACGGCCGAGACCTGATTGCTTGCTGGCGGCCGGCAAGGATCCGGGCGCCGGACCGCTCAGGTCGGCATGGCTTCACCGCCCTCGTAGAGCATGAGATTGCGCTGGCCGATGCCGAGGCCCGGCCAACTCGCGCGCCAGTCGGCGATGTGCGGCGAGCGGAAATGCGCATCGAGTGCCGGCCTGTCGCGCCATGCCTCGGTGACCCGGATCAAGCCGGGATCAAGCACATCCTGCGCATAGGAATATTCAAGGCAGCCGTCCTCGGCGCGGCTGGCGCGAACCATGCGTTCCATTACCGGCCTGGCCTCGTCGAGCCTGTTGGGCGGCAGGCGGATCGTACCGATGATCAGCAGCATGAATTGTCCTTCGCGAGAGAGTCGATCCGGCCACTCTCCCACCCTCGCGCAAGCTTGGCCAGCTACCCTCGCCGGGCTGTCGCATGCTCGGCAGCCCTGTGGTTCGAGGACGAGAATGGCGATCAGCGAAAGCATCCAGCCCGGCGTGGCGGCCAAGAACGGCCGCGACATCTTCTTCGCGCTCGGCATCGTCATCATCCTGGCCGTGCTGTTCCTGCCGATCCCGGCCTTTCTCATCGACATCGGGCTAGCTTTCTCGATCGCACTTTCGGTGCTGATCCTGATGGTGGCGCTGTGGATCCAGCGGCCGTTGGATTTCTCCTCGTTCCCGACCGTGCTGCTCATCGCCACCATGCTGCGCCTGTCGCTCAATATCGCCACCACGCGCATGATCCTGTCGCATGGCAATGAGGGCACGCACGCCGCCGGCTATGTCATCGCCGGCTTCTCCAAGCTGGTCATGGCCAGCGACTTCGTCATCGGCCTTATCGTCTTCATGATCCTGATCGTGGTGAACTTCATCGTCATCACCAAGGGCGCCACCCGTATCGCCGAGGTCGGCGCGCGCTTCACCCTCGACGCCATCCCCGGCAAGCAGATGTCGATCGACGCCGACCTCTCCGCCGGCATGATCGACGACAAGACCGCGCAGCTGCGCCGCCGCGAACTGGAAGAGGAATCCTCCTTTTTCGGCTCGATGGACGGCGCCTCGAAATTCGTGCGCGGCGACGCCATCGCCGGCCTCATCATCACCGCCATCAACATCGTCGGCGGCATCGCCATCGGCTACATCAGGCACGGCATGGGCATGGGCGAGGCCGCCGACGTGTTCATCAAGCTGTCTGTCGGCGACGGTCTGGTCACCCAGATTCCGGCGCTGATCGTCTCGCTGGCGGCCGGCCTGCTGGTGTCGAAGGGCGGCACGCGCGGCTCGACGAACCAGGCCGTGTTCGGCCAGCTCGGCGCCCATCCGCGCGCGCTCTACGTGGCGGCCGCACTGCTGGTGCTGCTCGGCCTGATGCCCGGCCTGCCGCTTTTCCCGTTCTTCGCGCTGGCCGCCGGCATGGCCGGCCTCGGCTATGTCATTCCGATGCGCCACAACCGGGCCGTCGCCGAGGCCGAGGCGCTGAAAAGCCAGGAGAAGGCGACCAAGGCCGAGGAAGAAAAGAATTCGGTCAAGGCCTCGCTCGCCACAGCCGAGATCGAACTCCTGATCGGCAAGCAGCTTTCGACCCGGCTGCTGGTCTCGCATCAGGAACTGGTCTTCCGCATGTCCAAGATGCGCAAGAAATTCGCCCAGCAATACGGCTTCGTCGTGCCGGAAGTCCGCGTCGCCGACGACTTCGCCATCCCGCCGAAAAGTTATCAGATCAAGGTGCACGGCACCGTGGTCGCCGAATATTCGATGCGGGTCGGCGAGATCATGGTGCTGCTCGGCAACCGCGACATCCCCGAAATCCCCGGCGAAGAGATCCGCGAGCCCGCCTTCGGCATGCGCGCCTATTCCGTCATGGAGACCTTCGCCGAGGATCTGAAGCGCGAGAACTTCACCTTCGCCGACAACATGTCGGTTCTGCTCACCCATCTCTCGGAAGTCATCCGCAACAACCTGCCGCAGCTCCTCTCCTACAAGGACATGAAGGCGCTGCTCGAACGCCAGGACCAGGAATACCGCAAGCTCGCCGAGGAGATCTGCACCACCCACATCTCCTATCCCGGCCTGCAGGCGGTGCTGAAGCTTTTGCTTGCCGAACGCGTCTCGATCCGCAATCTGCACCTCATCATCGAGGCCATTGCCGAGATCGCGCCGCATGTGCGCCGCACCGAGCAGATCGTCGAGCATGTACGCATCCGCATGGCCCAGCAGATCTGCGGCGACCTCTCGGAAGGCGGCGTGCTTAAGGTGCTGCGCCTCGGTAACCGCTGGGACCTCGCCTTCCACCAGAGCCTCAAGCGCGATGCCAAGGGCGAGGTGCGCGAGTTCGACATCGATCCTCGCCAGCTCGAGGAGTTCGGCCAGGACGCTACCAAGGCGATCAAGAAACATCTGGAAGCCGGCGAGCGTTTCGTCCTCGTCACCGCGCCCGACGCGCGCCCCTATGTGCGCATGATCATCGAGCGCCTGTTCACCACGCTGCCGGTGCTCTCCCATGTCGAAATCGCCAAGGGCGTCGAGATCAGGGTGCTCGGGACCATATCGTGAGCGTTCTCTCGCAGGCCGTCGTCATCGCGGCGTTCCTCGCCTTCTGCCGCATCGGCGCCTGCTTCATGCTGATGCCGGGCCTGTCCAGCGCCCGCATCCCGGTCCAGGTCAGGCTGTTCGTCGCGGTCGCCGCCACCGGCGGCCTGCTCGCCTTCCTGTGGGACAAGATCTTTCCCTTCGTCGATCCGCGCCCGCAGATCCTGGTGCCGATGATCATCTCGGAGCTGCTGGTCGGCGGACTGATCGGCGCCATGACCAGGCTCTACATGGAAGCGCTGCGCTTCATGGGCTCGGCCATCGCCATGCTGATCGGCTATGGCGGCTCCGGCGGACCGGCGATCGAGGAGCCGGAACCCCAGGCGGCCCTTGCCGCCATCATCTCGTTCTCGGCGCTGCTGATGCTGTTCGTCTTCGACTTCGACCACGAAATCGTCCGTGCCTTGGTAACGTCCTACACGGTCGCGCCGGTCAATGTCTTCTTCAACCCGCAGGCCGCACTGGTCGACATCACCGACACCGTGTCGGACACGTTCTTCCTGGTCATCCGCCTCGGCAGCCCGTTCGTCGCCTATGCCATTCTCGTCAATCTGACGATCGGCTTCGTCAACAAGCTGACCCCGCAGATCCCGATCTATTTCATCTCCCAGCCCTTCGTCATCGCCGGCGGCATGCTGATCTTCTATTTCGCCATCGGCACCATGCTGTCGCTGTTCGTCGACGGCTTCGTCGACCTCACACTGGCAAGGTGACATGAGCATGCGCAAGGACCGCTTGAGGAAACTGGTCAAGGTGCAGGAACAGCTGAAAGCCTTGCACGAAACCCGCCACGCCACCTTCGTCGCCGCGGCAAACGCCGCCGAGACCGAAGCCCGCGAATTGATCGGCCATTTCGACCAGGACAATTCCCTCTCCGGCCTGTTCCCCGATCTCTATCATCGCCGCATCGCCCAGGCCGTCGTGCGCCAGGAGGAAAGCCTGGAAAGCGCGAGGCAAGAAGCCGGCCTCATCGCCGCGGCAAGCGCCCGCACCAACATGGTCGAGCGCGTCTACAAGGACGTGCGCAACCGCGACGAACGCGAGAGATCAGACCGCGAGCGCCTGGATCTGATCGCCCAGAAGCGGGGCGAGGAGTAGTGCCGAGCCCGATCGTTGGCCCGAACTCATCAAGGTTGCGTGGAGAGTCCATCCGCCTGCCGGCTAACGTCCATGCTTACTTCCGTAACCAGCTTGCGGCGAAGGGCCATCACATAGTCGCTCGGTCCCTTCGGCGTTATAACGAAGGCTTGGGAACCGCCAATGACCGATTTGGCGAAATAGGATGCCAACGGTTGATCGGGATCCTCATCCTGCATTGGAATGGCGATCGCGTTGATCGTATACCCCTTGGCAACGGCGTTCAGCCTGCTCGGCTGAACAGGAAGCCCATCGTTATTCTCGCCGTTGGCCGAGATGTCGATTACTTTCTTTGCTGCCGTTCCCGGAAACTGATCGAGCAGAAGGCTACCGACGTCAATAGCCGACGATACGGACGTTCCGCTCCGCCCCCGGCGAGCGAAGCCGGTATCTCCCTTCTTGCTGATCACCGACGCGGCCGCTCTGGCGTCTTCCAGCCCGCAGATGTTTGTCCACGGCAGCACGACGCGTGAGTGTCCGGGACTTGACCACTCAAAGTAGGCAATGCTGATGCAGCCGACGTAATTGCGCGCGATGGCGGCGATGATCTCTGGAGAAGTGAGTGCCGCGGCATGACCTTCGCGCTGTAGATCGGCGACCTTTGGATCAATCGAGGATGAGAAATCGACAGCGAATACTACGGCAACATCGACGTTGGCCGCCCAGACCCGCGGCGCCCAACCCACCGAAGCTGCAAGTGTCCCCACCAGCGCCAAAAATAGGCTGGCACGCTTTGCCGGCCCTTCGGCTGACCGCTCTGTCGCCGATGTCAGGGTGCCCCTGCATATCGCGCACGCCTGCTCGCGAAAAGAGGCCGCTACGGACAGGGCACCTACGCCCCGATGCATACTACCCAACATGTTATTCTCCATCTCAAGAACGGGCATTTTCGAACAGTCATTTTTCAACGTGTGGAAATCTCGCGAAGAGCCTTGCTCCGCGCGCCGAGCAGCAGCAGATCCGCCTTGGTCCATAGAAGGTAACAGCCCAGCAAAGTCAGTTGCATGGCGAGCGCCGCGAAGGACTCGCCCGACCAGACCCGCGGGAAGGTCCCCCCGAGGGCTACGGTTGTCGCCAGCATTGCCGGCAACCGGCTGGCGAGCACTGCACTACGGAAGGGATCGGGCCAGGCGACCGGCCATAACGGAAGCGGCGTGCCCGTCCCATGAATGGCGCTGCCGAATTTACCCAACGCATGCAGCAGGCCGGAAGTCGCCGCCAGTAAGGGATCGCCGAGCAGCAGCAGGGCAGCGCCGAGCCCGAGCGCACCTATGCCTGACAGGAAGTCGCCCAGACGGTTGAGGGCGGGATCGGGAGCATCCGGCCCTGACCATGCCCGGTGATAGGCCTCACCGCCCAAGAAGAAAACCAGGGTAGCCAGGGCCAGCGAAACACTGCCATGGCTGCCGGCGAAATAGTTCATCACCGCGGTGGTGACGGCGCTTCCCTCGTGCAATCCGACCGGCACCGTGGCAATCTGAATTGCGACACCCACGACGATGCCGAGCGCATTGCCGCTGTTGTAATAGCCGCCGGGTCCCTTCACGCGGGCGCGAGGCGCCGCCACCAGATATGCGATCGGAGCTGCCCGAGCGGTCATCGCGGCGACCTCGCGACAAGCCCGGCAGCGACCGCTGCCGGGTCGTTTGAGGCCATGCCGAGTGGCGGTCGGATTTGGAATACGCATTGATCAACGGCAAGGATCATGACGTATCTCCACTGAACCTGAATTGGGGACGGAACGATCGCCCGCCCTGAGTGCGGGCGCGGCCACGACGACAGGCGCCGCATCAAAGGAATCGGGCCGGCCAGCGCGGGCACGGGTGCCCGCGGCGTTCCGTTCGCTGCAACGGACAGGATCGCACCGAGAATGATCGCGGCACCCAGTGCGGCCGCGGGTGAGCTCCGTTCGCCAAGGAAGATCGTCGCTGCGAGCGCCCCGAAGACACTTTCGGCACTGACGATCACGGCGGCATGACTGGCGGTGGTGAAGCGTTGGGCGGCGGTCTGTATGCCGAAAGCAATCGCGGTGGAGAACACGCCGAGGACCGCCAATTCGGGGCCAGCCGCGAATACAGCGGCCGGCGATAGCTTGCCTTGCAGCGCTCCGAGCGGCAGGGCGAAGGCCGCCGTCCCGAGGAATTGTGCCGCCGAGGCGGTGAACGGTCGCTGATGGGCCGGCATGTGCTGGCCAAGTTCGACCATCCAGAGCGCATAGCAGGCGGTCGACAGGATAGCGGTGAGATCGCCGCCGCCGAAACCGTCGATTCCGTCGGACAAAAGCAGGGCACCAAGGACGGCCAAACCGGCAGCTACGGCAAGGTTCGCCGTCGGGCGTTCGCCGATGAGCAGCCAGGCGGCCAGTGGTGTTATCACGCTTGCATTCGTGACCGCGGCGCCGAGATAGCAAAGCTGCTGAAGCGTGATGGAGATCGCGAACAACACACCCACCTTGGTCAGGCTGGAGAAATAGCCTGGCCCGGCAGGCAGTCTCCTTTCCTTCAAGACAAAGGGCAGCACCAGCAGTCCGCCGATCAGGCAACGCAGGCCGACGGCACTCAGAGCATCAAGGTGAGCAAGCACCGTCTTTTGCGCGACATTGCCGAGGCCCCATAAAGCGGCCGGCAACAGCAGCAGCAAATTGGCTCTGGTCTCAGACACCCGGCACCCCCTCAAGCCAAGGTCTTGGTGACTCGGCCGCCCTTACTCGCCGGATCTAGACGATCCTGCATCACGGCAGCGCTTGAGGGTGGTGCGCTACTGTTTGCGAAGCGTTAGTTTTGAGTTAGAATTTCGTCAGGCGGGGAGAGCAAATGCAAAATGAAGATAAGGGCAAGACAAATAGAATCTCGCTCTTCGGTGGTTTCAGGATCGAAAATGCCACGGCGGATTCGCTCCGGCTGACAGGAAAACGAGGGCCTGCGATCATCGCTTATCTGTCCCGGTCTCCAGGCATGGCAGCGACACGGGAGAGACTGGCTGATCTATTCTGGAGTGACAGCGATAGCGAGCACTCCCGCAACAGTCTGCGGCAAACCCTCAGTATTCTGCGCCGGGATTTATCGCGGGCAGGCGTGAATCTTATCCATTCCCGCGGGGAATCGATTGGCCTCACGCCAGACGCGGTTCGGGTTGACGTGGACGAGTTCGAAGCAGGCCTCACGGCCCGTTCCGTGCCGGAGCTCGAAAAGGCCCTGGCGAACTACACCGGGCCGTTCCTCGACGGGTTTTATCTGGGAAGCGATGGGTTCGATGGCTGGGTCACATCCGAACGCGACAGATTGCTGAGCCGCGCACTTGAAGCTTTCGAAAAATTGGCCCGTCTCGTTGACGCGGAAACCGGAATCATACTGGTCGATCGCGTTCTCGTCATGGAGCCGACGCGGGAAGAGTCCTATCGGCTCAAGATGGAATTGCTGCTCGCGTCGGGTCAACGCGACAGGGCGATCAGGACATACGAAGTTTGCAAAAGCATTTTGAAGAAAGAGTTCGGGGTCGAGGTCGGCCCGGAGACGCGAGCGCTTTGGCAATCCATGCTGTCTGCCGACACGGCGTCGAATACACAGTCGGCAAATGCTGTTCCAGCCAACCAGCGCCACGGGCGCCCATCGATCAGCGTTGCCGACTTCATCAACCTGACCGGAAAGCAAGGCGACGACTTTTTCTCCAAGGGGCTCGTGCAGGACATCACCACGGCTCTTTCCGAAGTGGCTGACTACGTCGTGCTCTCCGCGCCGCCACCCGCGGAGAAAAGTGGTGCCGAAGGAACAAAGATCCCGGGAACGCTCCGCGCGCGATACGTGCTTAGCGGCAGCGTCCAGAGATCGGGCAATGGGCTGAGGGTGAATATCCAGCTTGTCGATGCCGCTGGCGGCCACAACGTCTGGGCCCAGAAGTTCGACGGGCACTCCGAGAATGCGCTCGAATTCCAGGACAGGATCGCACAGTCTGTTGTCTTGGCCGTGATCCTCGACCTTCAACTGACCAACTGGAAAGTCCGCGACAAGAGCCCGCCTGGTCCCCCCGAAGTGCGCAGGTTGGTGAACGAAGCTTTGATGAAGTACTTTGAGATGACCCGGGACTCGCTTTTGATCGGGCTAGAGCTTGCGGAGAAAGCTGTCTCGATAGGCGCCGACAACGCTCGTGCGAAGCGGACGCTCTCGATTACAATTTCAATGGGCGTGGCGTTCGGTTCGTTGCCCAGGGAGCCGGGCCAGATCGAGCGGGCGGTCGAGCTTGCGGCGGCGGCGGTACGGGCGGTGCCTGACGACGAAATTGCCCGCTGCATCCTGTCATTCGCGCTCGAAAGTTGTGGCCGCATCGACGAAGCGATCGCCGAATGTCAGCACGCGATCAGTCTCAATCCAAGCTATCCGACCGGCCACGGCGACATTTCGATGCTGTTTGCATTGCGCGGACAGGTAAACGAAGCAGTGCGTGAGGCGAACGAGGCAATCCGGCTCGGAACGCATGACGTCATCGATTTCTGGCGTCATCATGGCTTGGTTGTCGCACTGTTCGCGGGCGGCGACGATCGGCGGGCGCTCGAAGTCGCCCGCAGGGTGGTCAGGACAAAGCCGGGATTTGTTCGCGGTGCCCTTTACTGGGCCGCGTCCGCGTCGGCGACCGGAAACAACGAAGAAGCCTCACGGGCCATACACCATTGCCTGTCACAACTTCCTCATCTCAACCTGGGCAATGTCTGCCCCGGCTTTGTGCCGCGCTATGTGAAGGATCATCATCACGCGAGATTCCTTGAAATGTTGTCGAGAGCTGGCCTTCCTGCTTCCTGACGGAAGCTGGCAGGGCGGCGTGGACCCGGAGAAACCAGATCAAGCCCGCCTCCCCGCAAGCCTGCCACAAGCTTGTTGAGGCATGGTCATGGCTAAGGAAACCCGGCAAAAGGCGGACCTTCTTGGCGATTTCTCCACCCAGCGACATCGTGATGGATGTCGCCCGAGCTGCCGATCCGATGGATATCGAGGCTGCCCGCGCCGCGCTGACGAAGCGCGCCGGGAACGTCGCCGGCACGTTTTCGGTCGACACCGCGGCCTCGGTCGATGCCGGCTCGATCCTGTCGCGCGCGACGGCTGACAAGGCCGCGGCGACGGCCGACCCGGCCAAGAAATTCAAGAAGTTCGAGGCGATGGTCTTGCAGACCTTCATCCAGAACATGCTGCCCAAGGACACCGAGGGCGTCTACGGCACGGGTCTCGCCGGCGACATGTGGAAATCGCAGCTCGCCGAGCGCGTCGCCGACGCCATGGCCGATCGCGGCGGCATCGGCATCGCCAAGTCGCTGCTTGCCGACCACTACATGGACGGCAAGCGCACGGTACCGATCGGTCCGGTTTCGAATGGACCGGAAAAGACCGAGATCGACCAGCAGACCCGTCTGTCCACCTCGCTCGTCCAGGAATTGCAGCGCAAGGCCGCCAGGTCGATGACCGGCGACGAGACAACCATAAAAACAGACATCAAGATCTAGACTGGGAAACACCATGGCCGACTCTTCCGAATTCACCGCCAACCTGCCAGCGCGAGCAACCGCGTCGGACGCACCGACCCCGTTCGCGCGGCCTGGAAACCTTGCCGCCATCATCGGCCGCATCGAGGAGGTGGTCGAGGAAGAGACCGCCGGCATCCGCAGCGATACAAGCTATGACCTCAAGGCGTCGAACGCCCGCAAGAGCCGCTATCTCTACGAGCTGACCCGCGCCATGAAGGGCGGCAGCGAGGCCGAATTCCTCGAGCAGCACCGCGAGGGCCTGACCCGGCTGCGCCAGAAGCTGGCGAAGAACGAGGCCGCGATCCTGGCGCATCTGAGCGCCGTGAACGAGGTTGCCGGCCTGCTGCGCAGCGCCATCCAGCGCGCCGAAACCGACGGCACCTACTCCGCCGGCGAGTTCGGCAGGCAGAAGGGTTAGAGCGCGGCGATGCCGGGCTCGGGTTCAAAATGATCAAGGTCATCGCCATAGCGGTCTGGATCTGCGCCGCCACGCTCGGCGCGGTGTTCTATTCGTTCCAGGCCGCTGGCGAACGCGGCGTAGGCGAGAAACCCAAGCCGATGCTGGGCGGGCTGGACTACGTCAAGACCGACGTCATTTCGGTGCCGCTGATCCACGACTCCAAGATCGACGGCTACTTCCTGGCCAAGCTCGTCTATACCGTCGAGCCGGAACAGATAAAGAAGCTGTCGATCCCAGCCGAGGCGCTGATTACAGACGAGGTCTACAGTTATCTCTACGCCCACCCCCAGATCGACTTCAGCAAGAAGGCGACGGTCGACCTCGACGCCTTTCGCGCCGCCATCCGCGACACGATCAACACACGTGTCGGCGCAACCCTGGTGCATGAGGTCCTGATCGATCAGGTCAATTTCCTGAGCAAGGATGAGATCCGCGACAACTGGCTGCGCCGACGGCAGGATGCCAGCACCCCTGCGCCCGCGACGCCTAAGCCGGTCAGCGCGCATTGAACTATCGGCCCGGTGCCGGTGGTCCCGATAGCAGTCGGCGTCGGGGCCGATTCCTGCAATTCGCGTTGACGTAAACGTCAATCCAAAGCTATATGCGGCAGCGATCGTGATCGCCAGTGATGCCGCATGGACTTCGGCTGGACCGAAGTGCCGTTGCGCGACAGAATGCAACCAGACAGGAGAACAGCGTGAGCGTTCAGGAGATTGCCGAGAAGATCAAGTCGCGCGTGGCCAGCAGCGGGTTCGATCGTTCCGTGAAATTCGACACCGGCAGCGACGGCGTCATCGTCATCGACGGCGCAACCGTCTCGACCACGGACGCTCCCGCCGACTGCACCATCAAGCTGTCGCTCGACGATCTGGATTCGCTGATCGCGGGCGACCTGAACCCGACCATGGCGTTCATGACCGGCAAGATAAAGGTCGAAGGCGACATGACCGTCGCCATGGCGCTGAGCCAGTTGATCGGCTGAACGGACGCGGCCGCCAGAAGCGGCTTTAGGTGATAAAAACGCCGCCTTTTCAGGCGGCGTTTTGTTTGAAGGGCAAGTCGCGCTTAAGCCTCACGCGCCAGGATCGGCGCCTGTGCCTTTAGCTTGCGGCCGGACGCCTTCAGCGTGCCCTCGGCGCCGTCGAGCGCGCCCTCCACCAGTTCCAGCGCCAGCAGGCGGTGCCGCTCGTAAGGTCCCGGCATGGCGAGCGCACCGGTCCTGGCGGCCGAAAAGCCGAAGCGGCCATAATAGGGCTCGTCGCCGACCAGCAGGATCGCCGCGTGGCCGAGGCGCGCGGCTTCCGCGATGGCATGGCGCATCAGCGCCGAACCGATGCCGGCACTCTTGAGCGACGGGTCGACGGCGAGCGGGCCAAGCAGCAGCGCCGGACCGCCCTCGCCCAGCGTGACGTCCCATAGCCGCACCGTGCCGGCCAAGCCGCCCGAGGCATCGCGCGCGACGAAGGCCAGCCCCTCCGAGGGCCGGCGGCCGCGCCGCAACTTCTCCGACGATTTGGTCTTGCGCTTCGGCCCCATGGCCTCGTCGAGCAGTGCCTCGCGCGCTGCAAGGTCGGCCGAGGTCTCTGCGACGACGCTAATCTCCTCCCTTGAGGGGGAGATGTCGCCGAAGGTGACAGAAGGGGTCGGTGCGCGCAGAGCGCCGGCGCGAAGAGAGGCCGCAGCAGTGGAGGAGACCCCCTCTGGCCTGGCGGCCGTCTCCCCCTCGAGGGGGGAGATCAGCCAATCGCGCTGTCCAGCTTCAACAATGAAATTCGCAACGTCCATTTCCGCAATCCTTCACGAGCGGATATCTGTTCCACAGGCGAGCCGGTGCGGACGATCGCTTCGCCCGCGCCGGATGATCTGAACAGCTCTAACGAGCCGTCAGATCACGTAGGATCGGAGAGGCTCGAAGCCGTTGAAGGCGACCGCCGAGTAGGTGGTCGTGTAGGCGCCGGTGCCTTCGATCAGCACCTCGTCGCCAATGGTCAGCGACAGGGGCAGCGGATACGGCGTCTTCTCGTACATCACGTCGGCCGAATCGCAGGTCGGGCCGGCGAGCACGCAAGGCGCGGTCTCGGTGCCGTCATGCGCGGTGACGATCGGGTAGCGGATCGCCTCGTCCATCGTCTCGGCCAGACCGCCGAACTTGCCGATGTCGAGGAACACCCAGCGCACATTGTCGTTGTCGGCCTTCTTCGAGATCAGCACGACTTCCGACTTGATGACGCCGGCATTGCCGACCATGCCGCGGCCTGGCTCGATGATGGTCTCGGGAATGGCGTTGCCGAAATGCTTGCGCAGCGCCGAGAAGATCGCCTGGCCATAGGCCTGCGCCGCCGGCACGTCACGCAAATAGCGCGTCGGGAAGCCGCCGCCCATATTGACCATCTTGAGCACGATGCCTTCTTCGGCGAGCGTCGCGAACACCTTCTTGGCGTCGGCCAGAGCACGGTCCCATGCGGTCAGGTCGGTCTGCTGCGAGCCGACATGGAACGACACGCCATGGGCATCAAGGCCGAGACCCTTGGCATGGCGCAGCACGTCGACGGCCATCGCTGGCACGCAGCCGAACTTGCGCGACAGCGGCCATTCGGCGCCTTCGCCATCGGTCAGCACGCGGCAGAACACGCGGGCGCCTGGAGCGGCGCGGGCGATCTTCTCGACCTCCTCGACGCAGTCGACCGCGAACAGCTTGATGCCGAGCTGGTAGGCGCGTGCGATATCACGCTCCTTCTTGATGGTGTTGCCGAAGGAGATGCGGTCCGCCGGCGCACCGGCGTCCATCGCCATCTCGACTTCGGCAACGGAAGCGGTGTCGAAGGACGAGCCCATCGCAGCAAGCAGGCGCAGGATTTCCGGCGCCGGGTTTGCTTTCACCGCATAGTAGATCCTGGAATCGGGCAGAGCCTTCTCGAAGGCGCGGAAATTGTCGCGCACGACATCGAGGTCGACGACGAGGCAGGGGCCGGACGGACGTCGGGTGGCGAGGAAGTCGAGGATGCGCTGTGTAGCCATCGGGTTTCTCCATCGCGCCTTTCGGCGCGCACAGGGGTGCGGACACGGGCTTTCGGCCTCGCGAACACGCGGTCAAACAAAGGCGGGACGGAAAATCCATGGAACCAGCCGGTGGAGACCCCGGAACCATGAAACGCCGTCTCGCGGCGATGAACCTTGGCCTTGCCCGGCTTCGGTTCGCTTTGTCTGCCTTGGCTTGGATTGGGAGAACCCCGTTCCGCACTGCCGGCAATGAAGGTGTGCCTCTTCAGTAACCCCGGTCTTTGGACAACCGGCAGAGAACCAGAAAGGCCCGCACCGTCGTTGCTTCAAGGTGTCCTCGGTCTGGCGGTTGGCCGCTAAACCGACTGGAGGGGTTGGCTCCAGTTACCTTACCGATTTCCCTCACCATTCGAGGATCGGCGGACACCCACAGGCACGTGCGACTTTGGGCAAGCGCGATATAGGGGCGAAGCATTTCACAATCAATAAAAATCGTATCCCAGGTTGTAAAATATCTGGCATCGAACAATGTTGGCGCAACCGTATCCGGATATCGAACGATGACAGGCACGCACGGCCCCTTCAACGCCTTTCTCGATCTTCGCCAGATACCGGTGGCGCATGCCGAGCTTGGGCCCCTGGCCGGCCTGCGGCTGGCGGTCAAGGACATTTACGATGTTGCCGGCTATCGCACCGGTTGCGGCAATTTGCGGAAATTCGCCGAAGGCCACGCCGCTTCGCGCACGGCACCCGCCGTGCAGATGATTCTCGACGCGGGCGCGCGTTTCGTCGGCAAGACCCAGACCGACGAGCTCGCCTTCGCTCTGTTCGGCCAGAATGCGCATTTTCCGTTTCCAGCGAATCCCGCGGCTCCCGACCGCGTCACCGGAGGCTCGTCGTCCGGGTCGGCGGCCGCGGTGGCGGGTAGGCTGGTCGACATCGCCACGGGGTCCGACACCGGTGGTTCGATCCGCGCGCCGGCGAGTTTCTGCGGGCTGATCGGGCTCCGCACCACGCATGGCCGCATTTCCCTCGAGGGCACCATGCCGTTGGCGCCGAGTTTCGACACGTTCGGCTGGTTCGCCGACGGCATCGAAACCTACGAGACAGTCGGCAAGCTGCTGCTCGGCCGCGACCCGCACCCGCATGCGCTCGACCGCCCGCTGACGCTCGGCTGGCTGGACGAAATGGTCGCCCGGCCGGCACTCGCAGAATATGCGGGAATGAAGGCGCTGGCGAGCGCGGTTTTCGGCACGCCGGCGACGCCGACGACGTGCTTCAGCTCTCCCCCGGATGAACTCTACTGGTGCTTTCGCCGGCTGCAGGCCAGCGAGGCCTGGACGGTGCATGGCGAATGGATCACCAGCGGCGAGCGCGATCTTGGCCCCGGGGTCGAGGAGCGTTTCGGCTTCGGCCGTGCCGTCGACGACCGGACGGCACAGGCCGAAAAAGTGCGCCGGCTGACCTTTCGCGGCGAATTGAGTGCCCTGCTCGGCAAGGACGGCTTCCTTGTCCTGCCGACGGTGCCAGGCCCGGCGCCTTACGTCGACAGCACACCCGAGCAGTTCCAGGCCTATCGCGAGCGCGCCTTGCATCTTCTGTGCCTGGCCGGGCTCTCCGGCTTTCCCCAAATCACCTTGCCGATCGGCTCGGTCGCCGGCGCTCCTTTCGGCCTGTCGCTGCTTGGCCCTTCCGGCAGCGACATAGCCCTGATACGGCTCGGCCGAAAACTTCTCGACGCAGCACAAAGAGCCTGAACAATGGATACACTGACCCGCATGCGCGCCTTCATCGATGTCGTCGAGGCCGAGGGCTTTTCGGCGGCAGCGCGCAAAATCGGCCGCTCCAAGGCGCTGCTGTCGAAATATGTGCGCGAGCTGGAGGACGAACTCGGTGCGCTGCTGCTCAACCGCACCACGCGCCAGTTCTCGATGACCGAGGCCGGCCACACCTACTACCGTCGCGCCTCGGAGATCGTGCGCGAGGTCGACAGCCTGGCCGACGCCGTGCGCGAGTCCTCGGGCGATGTGCGCGGCCGGATCAAGCTGTCGGCGCCGCGCACTTTCGCCGACGCGCCGATCGGCCAGTCGCTGATCGACTTCGCCAAGCAATATCCCGACATCGTGCTCGACATCCAGCTCGACGACCGCTTCGTCGATCTGGTCGAGGAAGGCTTCGACCTCGCGGTGCGCATCTCGCGGCTGGAGAATTCGTCGCTGATCGCCAGACGGCTGGCGCCGTTTTCGATCAAGCTCTGCGGCTCTCCCGAACTGATCGCCAGGCATGGCATGCCGACACGGCCCCAGGATCTCGGCCACATGCCCTGCATCGTCGACACCAATGGCCGCGGCCTGAACAACTGGCCGTTCAAGGGCGACAATGGTGATCCGGTGAGCATCGCCGTGTCGGGCCCGATCGAAGTCAACAGCCCGATGGCGGCGCGCGCCGCGGCCTTGTCGGGGCTTGGATTCTGCATCCTGCCGGATTTCATCGCCGCGCCCGACCTCAAGAGCGGCCAATTGATGGCGGTGCTCGACGACCGCATCCTGTCGGGCGGCGGCATCTTCGCCGTCTATCCACACCGCCGCTATCTGCCGGCGAAGGTGCGCGTTTTCGTCGATTTCCTGGTGCAGTGGTTCAGGACCCGCGAGAGCGCCTGACCCCGCTTCAGCGTGCGTGTCGTCGTCCCAAAACCGCGTCGCACTTTGGGCGACACGCACTGGCGGTCCCAATTTCGCCCCCTTTCTGGTAACCTTCGACAACTCTCTCCGAAAGCCAAGGGAATCGCGACCGCGAATGCATTTGAAACGGCACGCAATCATGCTGGCTTCGGCCTTGGCGGCGACCTTTGCCGCGACAGGACCCGCCCAGGTGCATCCGCACGTCTTCGCCGAGGCACGCCTCGACGTGATCCTCTCCCCGGATCACCAAAGTGTGAAAGCGTTGCGTCATCTGTGGCGCTTCGACGACCTGTTTTCGAGTACGGTGATGATGGAGTTCGACAAGAACTCCGACCTGAAGCTTGACGACAAGGAGCTGAAGGAGGTCGCCGATACCGTTCATGCCTCGCTGGCCGAGTTCAATTATTTCCAGCTCGTCACGCAGAACGGCAAGGACGTGACGATGGTGCCGCCGCCGCATCTGATGGCCAATTTCGATAACGATCAGTTGATCATCCTGTTCGAGTCCGAACCCAAGGTGCCGATCAAGCTGACCGGCACGATCGACATCGGCGTCTACGATCCGACCTTCTACACGGCGATCGACTTCACCGAGGATTCCAACATCACGGTTGAAGGCTTGCCGTCGAATTGCACGAGCAAGGTCGTCCGGCCGGACCCTGACGAGGCGATCAAGGAAAACCAGAAGACCCTGACGGATGCTTTCTTCAACGATCCGACAGGCACCGATATGAGCAAGATCTTTGCCACCAAGCTCGAACTGACCTGCCAGCCAGAAGGATAGATCCGGTGAACCTGATCGGGAACTGTTCGAAACCGTCCTTGCGTTTGGCATTCGGCCTGATGGCCCTCACCTTTGCCGTGATGCATTTCGCCAATGCCGCGCACGCCCAGAGTTCGCTCGGCATCGGCGTCAATGACGGCATGGCGCCGACCACCGGTCCGTTCGCCCATATCCTGATGTGGATCAATCTCAGGCAGCAGGAATTCTATCGCGCGCTGGCGACAGCCATGAAGGCGATGCGCCAGGACAACAGCAAGCTCTGGGTGCTCATCGGCCTGTCCTTCGCCTATGGCATTTTCCATGCCGCCGGCCCCGGCCACGGCAAGGCGGTGATCTCCTCCTACATGGTGGCAAACGAAGTGGCGCTGAAGCGCGGCATCCTGTTGTCCTTCGTCTCGGCGCTGCTGCAGGGCCTGACGGCGATCCTGGTGATGCTGCTTGCCTATTTCGTCCTGCGCGGCACCACCATCTCGATGACCGATGCGGCCTGGTTCATGGAGATCATGAGCTTTGCCCTGGTCACCCTCTTTGGCGCCTGGCTTTTGTGGCGCAAGCTCGGTCCAGCCGTCCTGCGCCTGTTTGGCAAGGGGCCGGCCTACAGCCTGTCCGCGGCTCACGCAGGTCATTCCCACGCGGGCCATTCTCATGTCGGCGGCCATTCGCATGGCGCCCACGACCATGCTGCGCACGCACATTCCCATGCACTTCACGCGCATGACGATCGTGATCATGCGCATGGCCATTCGCACGATCATCACGACCATGGCGCGCACGATCATGCGCATCACGACCACGCCGGCGGCGAGGTCTGCGAAACCTGCGGCCACTCGCATGCGCCCGATCCGGCGATGCTGTCCGGCGACCGCTTCGATTGGCGCACGGCCTGGTCGGCGGTGGCGGCGGTCGGCATCCGCCCCTGCTCCGGCGCGCTGATCGTGCTGAGCTTCGCACTTCTCAACGGGCTTTGGCTCGGCGGCCTGCTGTCGGTGCTGGCGATGTCGATTGGAACCGCCATCACCGTCTCGGCGCTGGCGACGCTGGCCGTGACAGCCAAGAACTGGGCGGTGTATTTCGCGGGCGGCGGCCGCATGGGTAACCGCATCCACTCGATCGTCGAGATCGGCGGCGCGGCCTTCGTGTTCCTGTTTGGATTGTTACTGCTGTCGGCCAGCTTGGCGAGCGGCGGGTAGACCCATCCAACCCATTGGAACGGGATAGCCGCCGCAACGCCTAACCGGCGATCTTGCCGCCCAGCTCATCCTCGATATGAACGCGGATGATCTCATCAAAACTTTTCTCGGCACTAAAGCCAAGCTCCCTTGACCGCCGCGCCTCGAACCGGGTCGGCCAGCCCTTGACGATCGCCCAGATTGTCTCGTCGGGCACCTCGCGGATTAAGCTTGCCGCCTTCGATCCGGCGATGCGTTCCAGCGCCTCGATCTGCTCGCCGACGGTGACGGCGACGCCCGGCATCGTCAGGTTGCGGCGCGGCCCGACGGCGGCACCGTCGATGCCAGCCGCGTGGATCAGGAAATTCACCGCCGAACGCGGGCTGGCATGGGTGTGCAGCACCGAGCGCGGCACCGGCAGGATCGCCTCCTGCCCGCTCAGCGGTTCGCGGATAATGCCGGAGAAGAAGCCAGAGGCCGCCTTGTTCGGCTTGCCCGGCCGCACGCAGATCGTCGGCAGCCGGATGCCGATGCCATCGAAGAAGCCGCGCCTTGAATAATCGGCGAGCAGCGCTTCGCTCATCTGCTTCTGCGTGCCGTAGGAGGTCAGCGGCGTCGGGTGGAATTCGTCCGGAATGACATCCGGGAACGGCGCGCCGAACACCGCGATCGACGAGGTGAAGACGACGCGCGGCGCGAACCCCGCCAGGCGGATGGCGTCGAACAGCGCGCGCGTGCCGTCGAGGTTGACGCGGTAGCCGAGTTCGAAATTCGCTTCCGCCTCACCCGACACGATGCCGGCGAGGTGGAAGACGACATCGGGCCGCGACGCAACCAGGCCTTCCGCGGCGCCTGCTTCGGCAAGGTCACCCGTGTGCGGTGCGACGCTGACGCCGGCCATGGCTGGCGCCTGCGGCGGCACGATGTCGTGCAGATCGAGCGCGGTGATCTTCTTGCCGCGCAGCGTGCCGTCCTTGGCCAGCCGGGCGATGAGCTTGCGGCCGACCATGCCCGCCGCGCCAGTGATCAGAATGCGCATGTCCGATATCCCTTACTTGTGTCGATTTTTGCGCTGGCTACGCGCGCGCAGCCAGAACACCAAGAAGAACGCCAGCACGAAGGCGGTGCCGAAGATACCCGCCAGCACGGTCGAATAGTTGCCGAGTGCCAACATCACGGTCGGCAGGTAGAAAGCGGCAATACCGAACAGAAGCATGATCCAGACCGCCGCGATGGCCGCATTGCGCGTGTCGCGGTCCATCATGCCGCACCGGACCGGCGATCGTTCATCGGGCTGAGTTTCAAAGCTGGAGAACTCCTGAGGCAGGTCCGGTCAATGATCATTGATCGGGCCTAGTGATAGTGGCCGTGATGCGGAGCCGCATCGTGCTCATGCTTATGGTCGTGGCCGTCGCCATCGTCGGCGCAGTGGCCGAATTCCGGTTCCACGGTGGCATGGCTGATGCCGTGCTCGCTGGCAAGCCGCTTCTTGATGGCGCTGACCGCCTGATGCGCATCGACGCCCTGGTCAAGGCAGGCATGCAGCGTCGCCATGCTGCTCGTGCCGTCGATCGACCAGATATGCATATGGTGCACTTCGCGCACGCCCTTGACCGTTGCCTGGATATCCCCGGCAATCAGGTCGCGATCGAGGCTTGGCGGCACGCCTTCGAGCAGGACGTGGGCGGCGGCGCGCATCAGCGACCAGGCGGTGGACAGGATCAGCAGCGAGACCAGCACGGACAGGATCGGGTCGATCGGCGTCCAGCCGGTCGCCAGGATGACCAGTGCCGCCACGATCGCGGCGGCAGAGCCGAGCAGATCGCCAAGCACATGCAGGATGGCGCCGCGCATGTTGAGGTTGTCTCGATCGCCGCCATGCAGCACCAGGAAGGAGCCTATATTGACCAGCAGGCCGAGGATCGCCACCACCAGCATCGGACCGCCCAGCACCGGTGCAGGTGTCAGCAGGCGATTCCATGCCTCGTAGACGATCCACAGCGCGATGACGAAGATGGCGATGCCGTTGGTGTAAGCCACCAGCGTCTTGACCCGGCCGAAGCCGTAGGTGAGCTGGCCGGTCGCCGGCCGGCCTGCCAGATGGAAGGCATACCAGGCCAGGCCGAGCGCAATGGCGTCGGCGAGCATGTGGCCGGCATCGGCCAGCAGCGCCAGCGACCCCGTAAACAGGCCGCCGAGCGCCTCGGCGACCATGAAGCCGGCGGTAAGGCAAGCCGCGATCAGCACGCGCTTCTTGTCGGTCGAACCATGCACATGGCCGGCGCCGTGGTCATGCCCGCCGTGGTCGTGCCCGCTGTGGTCGTGGGTATGCGCCAAATGGCAAACTCCCGCTAGGCGCCGAATTCCGCGCGAAAATCCTCCAGGCGGCGCTTCTGCTGGCCATCGGCGTCGAAGTTGGCTGGATCGAGCCAGGCTTCATAAGCCTTGCGCAGAGCCGGCCATTCCTTGTCGATGATCGAATACCACGCGGTGTCGCGGTTTTCACCCTTGACGATGAGATGCTGGCGGAAAATGCCCTCGAATTTAAAGCCGAACCGTTCCGCCGCGCGCTTCGACGGCTCGTTGCGGTTGTTGCACTTCCATTCGTAGCGGCGATAGCCGAGTTCGTCGAAGATGTATTTCATGAACAGGAACTGCGCTTCCGTCGTCGCCGGCTTGCGCGAGATGAGCGGTCCCCAGTAGATGTTGCCGATCTCGATGACGCCATAGGCCGGATCGATGCGCATCAGCGTTTGGCGTCCCGCGATCTTGCCGCTGGCCTTGTCGATGACCGCGAAGAACAGTGGATCCTCGCTGGCCTCCACCTTGTCCAGCCAGGGCTGGAAGGCGGCGCGGGTTTCCGGCGGATAATCGGGTAGCCAGGCGAAGCGGCCGTCGACATCGGCGACGGCCGAGGCTTCATAGAGGCCGTCGCCGTGCTTCGCGGCACTCAGCGGCTCGAGCCTGACATAGCGGCCCTCCAGCACCTTGTGCTCCGGGCACGGACGCGGTTGCCAGTCTTTGAGATTTTCCGACACCGAAAGCTCCAATCCGTTGACATTTGCGAGCGGACGCTCACAAAAACGCTGCCGCACAGTAAGAACCACAGGGACGGGAAAAATGCTCCACACGATTTCGGCCTTCGACCGTCTCGGCGAGGAAAATGCGTTCGCGGTGCTGGCGCGAGCAACGGCACTTGCCCAGCAGGGCCGCGACATCGTCAACCTCGGCATCGGCCAGCCAGACTTCAAGACGCCGCAGCACATCGTAGAGGCGGCGATCAAGGCGTTGCGTGACGGCCACCATGGCTACACGCCGGCCAACGGCCTTTTGGCGACGCGCGAGGCGGTGGTGCGCCGCACGCTGACCACCACCGGCGTCGAGGTCTCGCCCGAGGCGGTGATGATCATGCCCGGCGGCAAGCCGACCATGTTCGCCGCCATCCTGATGTTCGGCGAACCGGGCGCCGAGATCCTTTATCCCGACCCCGGCTTTCCCATCTACCGCTCGATGATCGAATTCACCGGTGCGACCCCCATTCCCGTGCCGATGCGCGAGGGGAACGGCTTCGCCTTCTCGGCGCAAGAGACGCTGGCGCTGATCACGCCGAAGACCAAGCTCCTGATCCTCAACTCGCCGGCCAACCCGACCGGTGGCGTCACGCTCCGGGCCGAGATTGAAAAACTGGTCAAGGGGCTGGAGAAGCACCCAGACGTCGCCATCCTCTCCGACGAGATCTACGACGTCATGACCTATGACGGCGAGACGCATTGCTCGCTGCTCGGCTTTCCCGAGATCCGCGACCGGCTGATCGTGCTCAACGGCTGGTCGAAGACCTGGGCGATGACCGGCTGGCGCATGGGCTGGTCGATCTGGCCGAACGGCGACAAGGGCGGCCATCTCTACGACAAGGTACGCAAGCTGGCGGTCAATTGCTGGTCCTGCGTCAACGCGCCGAGCCAGTTCGCCGGCATCGCCGCGATCGACGGCCCGCAGGACGACGTCGACAAGATGATGCGCGCCTTCGACAACCGCCGGAAGATCGTGGTCGAAGGCCTGAACGCCCTGCCAAACGTCTCCTGCATTACGCCCAAGGGTGCGTTCTATGCCTTCCCAAATGTCTCGAAGACCGGTTGGAAAGCGAAGAAACTCGCCTCGGCCCTGCTTGACGAAGCCGGCGTGGCGCTGATCGGCGGTCCCGATTTCGGCATTCTTGGCGAAGGGTACATCAGGCTCTCCTATGCCAATTCCGAGGAGAACATTTTGCGGGCGCTGGAGCGGATCGGAACGTTTCTGGCGAAGTGAGCCGACGGGCTCTTTCCAGGACAGTCACGACAAGAGAGGTGACATCGGATGTTCTATGCAATTCTCGCCTATCATGTGGAAGACGCGATCAAGGCGCTGACGCCGCAGGAAGATGCGGCGCTGATGGCAGAGTTGCTCAAGATCCATGACGGGCTCTACGCGGACGGCAGCCTTGGCCCGTCGGCGCGGCTGGGCGAGACACGATCGGCCTTCACCTTGCGCGGGCCAGGCGAGGGGACCGTCATTGATGGGCCGTTCGCCGAGACCAAGGAACAGCTTCTTGGTCTCTACGTCGTCGACTGCGCCACGCGCGACGACGCCATCGCCATCGCGCGCGACCTGCGCCGTGTCAATCCGACCGCCGTCTACGAGATCCGTCCTATCGCGCTCTATCTGCCTGGCGCACCGTTGGGGGGCGCCTGATCAGCCGCGGCCCACGAACGGCATCTTGGTGGCCATCACCGTCATGAACAGCACATTGGCGTCGAGCGGCAGGCTGGCCATGTGGACGACGGCGTCGGCAACGCGCTGGACGTCCATCACCGCCTCGGCGGCGATCGAGCCATTGGCCTGCGGCACACCCACGGTCATCGGCTGCGCCATGTCGGTCAGCGCATTGCCGATGTCGATCTGGCCGCAGGCGATGTCAAAGGGGCGGCCATCCAGCGCCAGCGTCTTGGTCAGCCCGGTGATGGCGTGCTTGGTCGCCGTATAGGGCACGGAGCCCGGGCGCGGCGCATAAGCCGACACCGAGCCGTTGTTGATGATGCGGCCACCCATCGGCTTCTGCTTGCGCATGGCGCCGAAGGCGGCGCGCGCGCAAAGGAAAGATCCCGTGAGATTGACGCCGACGATATCGTTCCACACCTCGACCGGGATCTCGTCGATGGGCGTCGACTTGTAGCCCATGCCGGCATTGTTGAAGAGCAGGTCGACGCGGCCGAAAGCCTCCGCCACCGTCTCGAACAGATCGTCGACCTCGCCGGCCTTGCTGATGTCGCAGGAAACCGCCAAAGCCCTGGCGTCGGTCGGGCCGATCTCGGCGATCGCGGCATCCAGCACCGGCTTGCGACGCCCGCAGAACACCGTGTTCCAGCCCGCCTTGAGCAATGCCGTGGCGACGCTCTTGCCGATCCCGGTGCCGGCGCCGGTGACGATGGCGGTTTTTTGCTCGGTCATGGCAGTTGTCCTCCGGCAGCGCTGTGCATGCTCGCCTGATCTACAAGTTTGGTTCGGGTGGAGAAGGCATCGCAAATGATGGCGGCGATGGCAAGCGCGGCCACCGGGACATGCCCTCGAAAAGTGAAACCCGTTTCTTTGGAGGGAAGCCGGCGAGCGCCGACAAAAAGGGCGGTCATTGGCGACCGCCCTGATCTGAACCGGGCTTGGGAGGAGGAAAAGCCGATCCGACTGTGTAGAATGATGCGCTTCCTGAGTTAACGAAAGGTAAACGCCTCCAGGGCCCTCTGTGCCAATCCGGGCTACCTCTGCGGATTGGGTGACGTACCCTTGGCGGCGGGCACTTTCGCCGCCGAAACCGTCGCCTCGACATGGTCGATCAGCGCATCCGGCAGGCCAAGCCGCCCGGCAAGCAGGTCGAGATAACCGCGCTCGGCGCGGGTGTCGGGGTCGATGGTGAGGCGCGACGCCGTATAGAGCTCGAGCTTCTGCGCGTCGGTCCTGGCGCCGGCCACCAGCGTGTCGAGGTCGAGCGGGCTCTCCAGCTCCGCCATCAGGAATTTTTCCGCATCGGTGCCGATCCCGGCGAGGTTGAGCTTGCCGGCGATCTTCTGGCGTTCCTCGTCGTCGACATGGCCGTCGGCCTTGGCCGCCGAGATCATCGCCCGCACGAGGGTCAGCGTGAACTCATCCTCGCCTTGCGGCGCCTGCGACGGGTGGAAGGCGGTGTCCTTGGGTGGCGGCAACAATTCCGGCTCGCCGGCGGCAGGCGCCTGTTCCGGTGCGTTGCCGGCCTTGTAGTTCTGATAGGCCTTGTAGGCGAGACCGCCGATGGCGGCCAAGCCGCCGAGCTTCACCGCGGCACCCGTCACCTGCCGGCCGGCGCCGGTCCCAAGCAGCACGGCAGCCAGCGCACCGGCGGCCAGCGGATTGTCCTTGGCCATCTGCACCGCTTGCCCGGCCTTGTCGCGGACCGTGCCGCTGGTGCCGGGAATTTGCGAGCCGAGCAGATCGTCGAGAAGCTTCTTGGGATCGAACATCAATGCCTCCAGGATTTGCCCGGCCGAACGGGCAGGTTTCGACGCCGAAGACGTAGGTTCCAAAGCTTGACATTGCAATGACAGACGGCCCCGGTTTGCCCGGCCCCGCGCCTCCATCAGGATCCGATATGCGGTCCCCTGCCCCGGGCTTGCGCGAGCTCGACCTGCCGCTGGCGCTCTGCGTAGCGCTCGCGGTCTTCATCCGAGCGGGCGTCGAAGCAGTGCGGGCACGAAACCCCGGCGGCATATTTCGGCGACACCAGCTCGCTCTCCGTCAGCGGATGGCGGCACGCGCGGCAGAGTTCCGCGTCGCCCTCCGCGAGGCCGTGCGACACCGAAACCCGCTCGTCGAAGACGAAGCACTCGCCCTCCCACAGGCTCTGCTCCGCTGGAATCTCCTCGAGGTATTTGAGAATACCGCCCCTGAGGTGGAACACATCCTCGAAGCCGAGCGACTTCACATAAGCGGTCGCCTTTTCGCAGCGTATGCCGCCGGTGCAGAACATCGCCACCTTGCGCCCTTCGAGATCTGCCCGGTGCGCTTCCACCCAGGCCGGGAATTCGCGAAAGCTCGCCGTCGCCGGATCGACGGCGCCCTTGAAGGTGCCGATCGAGACCTCATAGGCGTTGCGCGTATCGATGACGATCGTATCGGGTTGCGAGATCAGCGCATTCCAGTCGCCTGGCTCCACATAGGTGCCCGCGCTTTTCGCCGGGTCGACGGTCTCGACACCCATGGTGACGATCTCGCGTTTCAGCCGCACCTTCATGCGATGGAACGGCATGGCCGCGGCACTGCTGTATTTGACCTCGAGACCCGACAGGCCGTGGATCGCTTCGATGTATTCGATGAGCGCGGCGATCGCTTCCTCGCTGCCCGCGACGGTGCCGTTGATGCCCTCATGCGCCAGGAGCAGCGTGCCCTTGATCCCGCGCCCGCAGCAGAAGGCCGCAAGCGGCGCGCGCAATGCCTCGAAAGCCTCAAGCCGGGCAAAGCGGTAGAGTGCAGCGACGCGGACTGGCTGGGATGGCGCGGGCAGAGTTGTCATCGCCAGAGGAACTAGACGCTCGTAGACGTCGATTCAAGGCGAAACGGGTCGGGCTGCTCGTCATGGCCTTGTCGGGAAAGAACCTTTAAGCTCGGCGACAATACGTGACATCGCGCCGCGACCGGTTTCGTGGACACGGCAATACCCGTCTGCTAATCGGTTGAAATTCGCTAGATGCGGCCCTCGACAAGGAGAGACAGATGCCCAGCAAGACCGAGAAACTCCTGTCGCTCCTGAATGGCCAGCCTGTCATTCCGGTGTTGAAGATCGCCAATGTAGCCGATGCGGTGCCGCTGGCCCGTGCTCTGGCGCGCGGCGGTTTGCCCGCGATCGAGATCACACTCAGGACCGCGGATGCGCTCGAAGCGATCCGTCGCGTGGCGGGCGAGGTCGAGGAGGCCATCGTCGGCGCCGGCACCATTCTGGACAGCAAGCAGTTCGACGAGGCAGCCGGTGCCGGTTCGCGCTTCATCGTCAACCCCGGCATCACCCGCGAGCTTCTGGCCGCCGCCGCCGGCAGCGAGGTTCCGCTGCTGCCCGGCGCCATCACGCCCGGCGAGATCATGACCGCGCGCGAAGCCGGCCTGCGCTTCCTGAAATTCTTCCCCGCCGAACAGTCCGGCGGAATCGCCTCGCTCAAGGCCTTCGCCTCGCCGCTGGCCGACGTCAAATTCTGCCCGACCGGCGGCATCACCGGCAAGAACGCCGCCGACTATCTCGCTTTGCCCAATGTCATCTGCGTCGGCGGCTCGTGGGTCGCGCCCGACGACATGGTCAAGGCCGGCAAGTGGGACGAGATCGAAGCGCTCGCACGCGCCGCCAGCAAACTCGCGAAATAACCTTTCCGGACGGCCCGAAAACCCGGCCGACTGGTGTCGACCGGGCCTCTTTGACCACTGGGGTGCGATCAGTTGCAGACCGTTGACCGTCTGCTTGGGATGGTGCCGCCAGCACGTCACGACCCTGGTGCGGCAGTGCTTCTCATCATGTGATCCTGCGGCATAAGGCACCACCTGCATCGCACCTCTGGACAGCAAAAAGCCGCGCGGGTCGCCCGGCGCGGCTTCAGCAATATTCCGGGCTGTTCGCTACTTCGTCTGGAAACGGGCGACCGACAGGAACTTGACGGCATTGCCGGTGAAACGGTTGGCGTCGGCCATCTGGTTGCCCGCCTGGAAGCCAGTCGTATAGACCTCGCTCGGCGGCGTATGCACGATGTTGTAGGCGTAACCCGGCGCGGTCGTCGCGCTCGAAACGGCGGCAACGTTTTCGCCGCTGGTCAGCGCCCAGCGGGCGGCCTGCGGAGCAGCGGCAACCACTACGGCCCTGGGGCCGGGTTTCTGGTCGCGGACGGTGGCCCTGGCTTCCTTGCGGGTCGTCTTCACACCAGCGCCGATCGCGGCGACCGGATCGGAACCGGCAGGACGGGCGGCAACAGCCTGGCGCGGCGAGGCCCCATCGACACCAGACGGATCGTTGAAGGCCGAACGCGGTTCTTCGGCCAACGAGGCCACCTGATATTCGTCGGCGGTGCCGACCTGGGCATTGGCCTGGTCGAGCACGGCCTTGACGGCGTCCAGCTTGGTCGGCTCGGGACGCGCTGTCGGCAGCACGGAGAACGCATCCGTCGCGGTCTTGCCCTGGTCAGCCGTTTCGGCCAGCGCCATCAGCACATCCTTGCTGGGCGGCGGTGCGAGGTCCGCCGGCAGCGAGCGCTCGGGGCGCCATGTCGGCAGTGGGATGTTGTTGACGGCGACCTGCGCCGGATCGGCGGCCGCGGCTTCCGCGATGGCTGCCGGATCGGACTTGCCGAAAGGCATGTTCGCCGGTGCCTGAGCCGTCGCCACTGCCTGTTCGGTGGTGGCCGTCGCATCCGCCGTGGCGAAGGGAACATTCTCAGGCGGCTGCGCGCCGACATCGGCCTTCGGCCGCGGCGCGAAATCGGGCAGCGGGATTTCCTTGGCCGGCAGCGCCGCGATAATCGTCTCCGGCGTGTTCTTCTCCGGTTCCGGAGCCTGCTCGTCGGCAACCTGCGGAATGTCGGCCCGTTGGGCATTCTCGGGGGCCACGATGGCGATGCCAGGCACGTTGCTGCTCTTGGCGGCGGCGGCCGGTTTCAGATTTCTAGCCTTGGGCGCAGGTGCGGCCGAAGCGGTCTCCACGTCGGCGCTGTCGTCGGCCTCGTCGTCGCCACCGCCGCCGAACAAGGCAGAGAGGAACCCGCCGGATTTCTTGCCGCTGCCGCCGGCGCTGGCCATCTCGATATTCGGTGTGCCGGAACCCTTGCGTGATTGATAGGAGGCCAGCGCCTGTTCATAGCCGGGCAGCGGCCGGCCATCGCTCGGCACATGCAGCGTCTTGCCATTGGGGAACAGGCTGACCAGTTCCTGGCGGCTGATGCCGGGCCAGTGGCGCACATTGCCGACATCCATGTGGACGAACGGCGAACCGGAGGTCGGGTAATAGCCGACGCCACCGCCCTGCATCTTGAGGCCGATGTTGCGCAGCTTCTTTAGCGGCACGCCGGGAATATAGAAATCCATCGCCTTGCCAAGCATATGCTGGCTCTTCTCGGCGACACCGCGGCTGCGGCTGCGCAGCATTGAATTGGTCGAGGGCGAGCGGTAGCCGCAGACGACCTGGATATAATCGGTGGCGCCGCTTTCGCGATAAGCCTCCCAGACCAGATCCAGCAGACGCGGGTCCATCTTGGTCGGCTCGTTGCGGCGCCAGTCGCGCAGGATGATGTTGATCTTCCTCAGGCCCTCGGGAACGTAGCGGCCATTGCGCTTGTAGACGATCTCCGCCTTCTCGTGCGTGTGGAGGTGGTAGAGCTTTAGCGAACGAACTTCGGCCTGGGCGCCCGTGGCGGCCGCGGCAACAAAACCAAATGCGACAATCACCGCCGCCAACCATCTCGGCCAGACGCTCAAATGATAGTGCCGCCCGTTTGTGAATCGTTCGATTCTGTTCAAATCAAAAGGCCTTGCAGGCTGCCGTTTGTCCCCGGATTTGCCCAAACGGACGTGTCGTTTTCACATCCGAATATCGATCCTAATGGTTAATCATCGCTTATTGAAGCCGAAATGCGGTAACACCGTGGCGATATCCCGTCAAAAATTGTCCGCGCGGTTTCTTGGTAAACCGCTGGTTTAGATCAGAATTCCGGCTTTGGCCGAACACGATCTGTTACCACTGGCCTCAATGCGTGAACAATACCCACATCGAGTGCCGCCTCCGGCCCGCGATAGTCCGGGAAGGCACTCTGCAGCCCACATAATGACGAGGGAAGCTGGTCCCGGCCTTGCGGTTCAGGATGCAAGCCTGTCGACGCGGCCGGTTTCCGGGTCGATACCGTATTCCTTGAGCTTGCGGTAAAGCGTCGAGCGGCCGATGCCGAGCCGGCGGGCGACCTCGCTCATCTGGCCGTTGTAGTGATCGATGGCGAGCTTGATCATTTCGAGTTCGACGTCGGCCAGCGCACGCACATTGCCGCGCTCGTCGAGCGCCCGCAGCGTGCCGAAGCGGGGCTGCGCCCCGGCCGGCTGCACAGTTGCCGGAGCGGTCTCGTCGGGCACGACGTCCTCGTCGTGCGGCGCCAGCGGCGGCGCAGCGCCGCTGGTTTCGAACGTGTCGTCCACCTCAAGATTGACAGTGCCTTCCACCTGCGCGCGGATCTGCGGGAAATCATCGGCCGTCAACACATCGCCTTCGCACAGCACCGATGCGCGGAAGACGGCGTTTTCGAGCTGCCGGATGTTGCCAGGCCAGTCATAGGCCTGCAGCACCGCAAGTGCCGCCGCCGAAATGCCTTTCAGCCGATGGCGCGGGTCCGCGGGCGCCATCTTTTCCATGAAATGCGTGACCAGATGGGGAATGTCGTCGCGGCGGTCACGCAGCGGCGGCACGAAGATCGGGTAGACGTTGAGCCGGTAGAACAGATCCTCGCGGAACTTGCCGTCCTTGACCTGCTGCAGGAGGTTGCGGTGCGTCGCTGAGATCAGCCGGATGTCGACCTTGACGGTCGAGCGGCCGCCGACCGGATCGACCTCGCCCTCCTGGACCGCGCGCAGCAGCTTGACCTGGACGTCGAGCGGCAGGTCCCCGATCTCGTCGAGGAACAGCGTGCCGGAATGCGCCTCGACGAATTTGCCGGTGTGCTTGTCGGTGGCGCCGGTGAACGAGCCTTTCTCGTGTCCGAACAGGATGGATTCCACCAGATTGTCGGGGATGGCGCCGCAATTGACGGTGACGAACGGTTTCGAGCGGCGGTCGCCGCTACCCTGGATGGCACGCGCCACCAGCTCCTTGCCGACGCCGGATTCGCCCTCGATTAGGATCGGGATGTTGGAGGCCGCCGCTTTCTGGCCGAGGCGTATCACCCTGTCCATGGCCGGACTGTGGGTGATCATGTCCCTGAAGGTCAGCAGCCCGCCGCGTTTGCGCGATGTGCGCTTGACCTCGCCCTCGACCGCCTCGACCTTGAGCGCATTGGAGATCGAGGCCTGCAGCCTGTCGGGCGAAGCGGGCTTGACGACGAAATCGAAAGCGCCGTGGCGCATCGCCGAAACCACGGTTTCGATGCCGCCCTGTGCGGTCTGCACGATGACGGGCACGCTGATGTCGCGCTCGCGCATCGCCTTCAGCACGCCGATCCCGTCGAGACCGGGCATGACAAGGTCGAGGATCACGACCGAGACGTCGCGGGCGCCAGGCCCGTCGAGGACTTCGAGGCCGGCAGCACCGCCATCGGCGATGATTGCGGTATGGCCGAACCGAGTCACCGCCGCCTCGAGCAGCCGCCGCTGCACGGGATCGTCATCGACTATGAGTATGGAACCTGTCATGACTGTCTTGGTTTGCCCGGGCCCGAATTCCCCATGGATCATCTTGGCACAGGGTTCTAAATAAGGTTTCAAAAAACCCGGTGAACGAATTCCTTAGGATTTGACCGGCTTCTCCATTCGCGTTGAGTCCGGCTCGGTAATTCCGGTCACTTGATTCAAAGAAGGTATGTCGATGCGCATGATGTTTGATCGGCGGATTGCGGCGCCAGCGTCCGGTCAGGGTGCGGCGGCCGGGCTTGGCGATCTGCCGGAGTGGAACCTCGCCGATCTTTATGCCGGCATGGAGGCGCCGGAACTGAAGCGCGACATTGCCAAAGCGGCCGCCGACGCCATCGTATTCGAGGCCCGCTGGAAAGGCACGCTAGCCGCCGAGGCCGGGCGCGGCAGCGCCGGCAGGCTGGGCGAGGCGCTTGCCGCCTACGAGGCACTCGAGGAACTGATCGGCCGCATCGTCTCCTATGCCGGCCTCGTCTATGCCGGCAACACCGCCGATCCGCAGCGCGCCAAGCTCTATGGCGACATCCAGGAGAAGATGACCGACGCCAGCGCGCATCTTCTGTTCTTCGCGCTCGAGCTGAACCTTATCGACGATGCGGCGATCGAAAGCGCGCTGGCCAGCGACCCCGCCTTCGGGCATTACCGCCCGTGGGTGCTCGATCTGCGCATGGACAAGCCTTATCAGCTCGAGGACCGCGTCGAGCAGCTTTTCCACGAAAAATCGATCACCGGGCGCGGCGCCTGGAACCGCCTGTTCGACGAGACGATGACCGATCTTCGCTTCGATGTCGACGGCGAGGAATTGACGCTGGAGCCAGCCCTCAACCGGCTGCAGGACGCCGATGGCGATGTTCGCCGGCGCGCCTCGGAGGCATTGGCCACGACCTTCCGCAAGAATTTGCGCACCTTCACGCTGATCACCAACACGCTGGCCAAGGACAAGGAAATTTCGGACCGCTGGCGCGGTTTCGAGGACATCGCCGATTCACGCCACCTCGCCAACCGCGTCGAGCGCGGCGTGGTCGATGCGCTCGCCATCGCGGTGCGCGAGGCCTATCCGCGCCTGTCGCACCGCTACTACGCCATGAAGGCGCGCTGGCTCGGCATGGAGGTGATGAACCACTGGGACCGCAACGCGCCCTTGCCGGAGACGCCGCAGGCGGTGATCGGCTGGGACGAGGCCAGGAACACCGTGCTGTCGGCCTATCACCGCTTCTCGCCCGAGATGGCCGAGATCGCGCGCACCTTCTTCGACCGCAACTGGATCGACGCGCCGGTGCGTCCGGGCAAGTCTCCCGGCGCCTTTGCCCACCCGACCGTGCCATCGGCTCACCCCTATGTGCTGCTCAACTACATGGGCAAGCCGCGCGATGTGATGACGCTGGCGCATGAACTCGGGCACGGCGTGCATCAGGTGCTGGCCGCCGGCCAGGGCGCGCTGATGGCCTCGACGCCGCTGACTCTGGCGGAGACGGCGTCCGTCTTCGGTGAGATGCTGACCTTCCGCTCGCTGCTCGAGCGGACCACCGACCGGCGCGAGCGCAAAGCCATGCTCGCCCAGAAGGTCGAGGACATGATCAACACGGTGGTACGCCAGATCGCCTTCTATGAATTCGAGCGCAAGGTGCATGCCGAGCGTCGCAACGGTGAATTGACATCCGACAGGCTCGGCCAGTTCTGGCTGGAGGTGCAAGCCGAGAGCCTGGGACCGGCGATCAAGTTGCGCGAGGGTTACGAGGTGTTCTGGACCTACATCCCTCATTTCATCCACTCGCCCTTCTACGTCTATGCCTATGCGTTCGGCGACTGTCTGGTGAATTCGCTCTATGCGGTCTACCAGAATGCCGAGCGCGGCTTTCAGGACAAATATTTCGAGATGCTGCGTGCCGGCGGCACCAAGCATCATTCTCAGCTTCTGGCGCCTTTCGGTCTCGACGCCACCGACCCCGCCTTCTGGCAGATCGGGCTCGCCGTGATCGGCGGCCTGATCGACGAACTGGAAACGCTGGACGATTGAGTCGCCTCTCGCCCGGCAAGAACAGTTTAGCCGGAATGCATGTTTGGGCCGCGCTATTCTTGGCCTAAATATTTGTTCTTGAAGAACTCTCCGGGAACGTTTTCCCATAGCTTTCCGCAAGCTCTATGGTAGCTTTCCCTTCAAGCTCAGCCGGAGCGCATGCGGATCGGCGAGGGAAAGTCCCGGCCGGCCGTGCGCCCAGGCGAACGCGACGACGGCCGTTGGCCATGGGCAGGCAAAGCCGATCGCCGACAGCTCGAACCGAAGCCGGCTGTTCCGCGAACCGCGGAACCATCATCGAGTAGTCCTGCGCCGAAGGTCTTGACCCACGGCAGACGGATCTGACTGGAGAGAGACAATGGGCACTTTTTTCTACGTGGTCCTGGCGTTCCTGGTAGGCGTGTTGGTCGGCTGGTTCATCTGGGGGCGTCTGCGCGGTGAACTCGACAGTTTGCGCGGCGACGTCGATCGCACCCGCAGCGAGCGCGACAAGCTGCGCGCCGACAGCGACCGCCTGACCGGCGAACTCAATGCATGCGGCAAGACCCGCTCCGATCTCGAGCGTCAGCTGCGCGAGGCGCAGGCCTCGTCGGGCGCCGGCGGAGCAAAGGCGTCAAGTCAGCCACCGGCAGCCCTGATGTCGACGCCTGCCGTTGGCAAATCCGCTCCGGCGACAGCCAAGCCAGCCGCCGCGAAGGCCGCCCCGGCAAAGACGGCGCCGAAGCCCGCGGCGGCCAAATCCACAACCGCTTCGGCACCGGCGGCCAAGGCTTCGCCGACCAAGGCTCCAGCGACCAAAACTCCGGCGAAGACCTCGGCCGCGCCCAAGGCAGCGCCCGCCGCAAAGAAGGCCGCAACAGCAGCAGCCAAGCCGGCGTCGGGCAAGCCCGACAATCTGCGCCGGCTGATCGGCATCGGCCCGGTCAACGAAAAGCTGCTCAAGGCGCAAGGCGTTACCAGCTTCGCCCAGATCGCCGCCTGGACATCAGCCGACATCAAGCGGATCGAGGACGTCATGAACTTCGACGGCCGCATCGCGCGCGAACGCTGGATCGAGCAGGCCAAGCTGCTCGCTGCCGGCAACGAGGCCGAATTCGCCAGGCAGTTTCCAACGGCCGGAACCGCCAGCAACACCTGAACGATGGGGACCATGTGGCGGCGGCGCCAAGGGCGCCGCCGCTTTCTTTTTGATCGCAAGGTTCGATGCGGCAAAGGTCGGCTTTGAGGGACAGGGTGCCGTTCCCTCGATTGCGTGCGCCCGGCCCCCCATATAGAGCGATCGTCGGCTACATCGATCCCGGTTCCCATGTCCCTGCCCGCCGCAATTTTCCGCAACGACGAAAGCGCGCGCCAGCTCGTTTTCGAGCGGCCGGCCGATGTTATCGTCGCGCACGAGGCCAAGGATTTCCCGGCCGCGTTGCAAGCAGCGCAGGCCGCGCACGACGCCGGCAAATGGCTGGCCGGTTATTTCTCCTACGAGGCCGGTTACCTGCTCGAGCCGAAACTCGTTCCCCTTCTCCCGGGCCGGCGCCGGGCCCCGCTGGTCTGCCTCGGAGTCTTCGATGCTCCCGATGAAGAGGCGGTGCCGCCGCCAAGCACGCCGACCAACGGCCCGATCTTCGATGCAAGGGCGACGTGGTCGTTCGAGGACTACGAGAAGCGGTTCTCGCGGCTGCACCGGCACATCAGGCAAGGCGATTGCTACCAGGGCAACCTCACCTTTCCGGTGCAAGCGCAATGGTCCGGCGATCCGCTCGCCGCCTTCGACGCGCTGACCGAACGCCAGCCGGTGAAATATGGCGCGCTGGTCGCGCTCGGCGATCCCATCGTTCTGTCGCGCTCGCCCGAACTGTTCTTCGAGATCGATGCGGCGGGGAGGATCGAAACGCACCCGATGAAGGGTACCGCACCGCGCGGCGCGACAAGGGACGAGGACGAGCGGCAGAAGAATTTCCTGCGCAACGACGAGAAGAACCAGGCCGAGAACCGGATGATCGTCGATCTCCTGCGCAACGACATATCGCTGATCAGCGAGGTCGGCACGCTGGAGGTGCCGGAACTGTTCCGCATCGAGACCTACCCGACCGTGCACCAGATGGTGAGCGACGTCAGGGCCCAGCTGCTGCCCGGCCTCTCGATACGCCAGATCTTCGCGGCGCTGTTTCCCTGCGGCTCGATCACCGGCGCGCCGAAGATCCGCGCCATGGAGATCCTGCACGATCTCGAAGGCACGCCCCGCGACGTCTATTGCGGTGCCATCGGTTGGATCGCACCCGGCGGCACGATGCGCTTTTCCGTGGCGATCCGTACCATCTCGCTCTTTGCCAGCGGCGAGGCCGTCTACAACGTCGGCGGCGGCATCGTCTTCGATTCGGTCGCGAAAGAGGAGTACCAGGAATGTCTGCTCAAAGCCCGCTTCGCGACGGGGACGCCGCCGATTTCGAGCTGATCGAGACCATGCGCTGGGAACCCGCCTCGGGTTTCCTGCGCCTCGATCGCCATCTTGCACGTCTTTATGCATCGGCGGCGGAACTGGGCTTCAGCTATGATCCGCAAAAGGTCGGCGAAGCCCTGAGCGGCGCAGTCGATCGATCACCCATCGCCATACGCACGCGGCTCGCTCTGTCGCGCGATGGCGAGGCCAACGCCTCGGCGCAGCCCTATGAACCGCTTGCCGCCGACAAGGTGTGGGCGCTGCGGCTGGCATGGACGAGGCTCGCTTCGAGCAACATGCTGCTGCGCCACAAAACCAGCCGGCGGCAGCTCTACACCCATGCCCGCTCCGAATATCTCATCACCCAGGCCGATGAGGTGTTGCTGGCCAACGAGCGCGGCGAAATCTGCGAAGGCACGATCACCAATGTCTTCGCCGATTTCGGCGACGGCATCCTGGCGACGCCCCGGCTCGATTGCGGCCTGCTGCCTGGCGTATTGCGCGCGGTGCTTCTGGATGAAGGCCGCGCCACTGAAGCGATCTACAGCTTGGATGACCTGAAATCCGCCAAGGCGCTGTTCGTCGGCAATTCGCTGCGCGGGCTGATCCCCGCCAGGCTGGCGTGACCCAAGCCCGGAGAATGCAATGTTCGTCGTGTCGCTGAACTACAAGGTGCCGCTGACCGAGATCGACCGCTTGGCGCCAGGCCATATCGAGTGGCTGGAAGCCTGTTACGCCGAAGGCATCTTCGTTGCGTCCGGGCCTAAGCGGCCAAGAACCGGCGGCGTCATCATCGCACGCTGCTCCCGCGAACTGCTCGATGCCAGGTTGGCAGCCGATCCTTTCGCCCAGGCGGGCGCCGCCGACTACGACATCACCGAATTCATAGCGCGGATGACCGCCGCCGGTTTGGGCTCGTTCAAAGAGGCATGAGTTTCCGGCAACCTACCCACACGCCCTATGATGGCTCGTCGAAACTCTTCACCATCGGGCTGAAGCCGCTCGACCCCGCGAACTGGATCGAGGTCGACGGTCACCTGCTGCCCTATCTCGCCGAAAAGCGCCGGCTCTATGACGAAATCCCCGCGCGCGTCTTCGTCGAGGAGGACGGCACGCGCGCTGCCCAGCAAGAGGTGCT
This sequence comes from Mesorhizobium sp. B2-5-4, assembly GCF_006441095.1. Classification (NCBI taxonomy): domain Bacteria; kingdom Pseudomonadati; phylum Pseudomonadota; class Alphaproteobacteria; order Hyphomicrobiales; family Phyllobacteriaceae; genus Mesorhizobium; species Mesorhizobium sp. B2-5-4. Next base: position 269,033 of record NZ_VFUR01000008.1, read on the forward strand.
CGACTTGCTCGCCGCCTACCTGCCGGAAAGATTTCCCGACACCCACCGGCGCAGCGATGCGGGCGTTGCGGTCGTGGGCACGACGAGCCATCCCGCCATCCCTTCCAGCCTCATCGGCGCTCCCTTGGTCGCGGCCTCGCTGCTGGTCCAGGAAGACCTGATCCTCATGCGGCGGGGCGAAGACGGCTGGCGTCTGGCCGCGGGTTCGCTGTGCTTTCCTTCGTCCTGGTCGCTCACCGAAAAATTCGGCAGGCCGCTGCAGCGGATCCACGAGCCGGTGCCGGGCTTCGGCCCGGGCACAAGGCCGGCCGATCTCATCAACCGGATGTTCGATGGCCTGCAGGGCCAGGCCGTCGAGCGTTACAATTGGTCGATCCAGTCAGGCGACGCGCTCTACCATCCGTTGTCCAATGTCGAGCGCATCGACCGCGCGACCAGCCGGCCGACGCGTTTCCGCGACGGTGACGTCAAGGCGCACGCCTTCATCCGCGTCGAGCGTCAGACGCTGCGCAAACTGCCGGCTTCGCGCGATGTCCTGTTCACCATCCGCATCCATCTCGACCCGCTCGCCGTGCTGGCGCGGCACCCGGAACGGGCAACGCTGGCGGTCTCCTTCGCCGACCAGCTCATTGCGCTGGACCAGACGCAGCTTGACTACAAGGGCCTGACCGCCGACCGTGACAGACTGGCGGATTATCTGAAAGCCATGGCCCGGGGGTAAAATGTCTGTTCGCAATCTGCCACCGCTTGTCGGCGCGCTTGTCTTCGTTGTCGCGGCAGCTCAAGCCGAGCCTGTGACTTATGCCGGCAAAATCGGATCAGCCGACATCGTCGTCGAATTCACCAGCGATCCGTCGGCGTCGGACGGGCCGCTCGCCGGACGCTATTTCTACCGCTCGCAAGGTGTCGACATCCCACTGCAGGCTAGGCCGCGCAAAGGGCGCCGGTTCGAACTGGCGGAGGAGGAAGTGTGCGGCGCCGAGCAATGCGGCAATGGTCAGGCAGCACCCGCCGCAGCCATCTGGCGCCTTGCCTCGGCTGACAAGGGCAAGACGCTGGAAGGCACCTGGAACGGCAAAAAGACGCGGCCCGTGAAACTGACCCGGATCTCGGCCCGCGAACAGACGCAGACGCCGGCTTCGCGCCCGTTCGACCTCCATGATTTCACCGAAACTAAATTCTTCGGCGACGACGCGCCGATCACCATGGAAGCGTCGCCCTACGATTATCTGCGGCTGGATTTTGCGCCCAAGGTCGGCAACAAGGCCGGTTGGCCGGATGCCTCCTACAGCTACGTCGTCGATCCCCGCACCAAATTTGCCATGCCGCGCATCGTCGAACTGTCAGGTGAGACGTCGGCCGAAGCGGCGAATGCCTTGCTGCAAAACCGGCACTGGCACGCCAGCCTCGACGCATTGAACTGTGCCGCCCTTCGTTACGCAGGCTTTTACGAGGGCAGCCCTGTCGCCACCACGGATGACGGCACGCTCGGCGGCTATGAGGACAGCACGTCCGAGGTCACTTCGCTGACCCCGCAACTGATGAGCTGGCGGGAATCCGGCAGCCTCTTTTGCCGTGGCGCGTATCCGAACAACTTTTCGGCCGCCTACACGATGGATATCCGCCGCGGCGCTCTGCTCGGTCTCCAGGACATGTTTACCGACACCGTCAACGGCAAGCCCGGCCCCTCGCTGATCGCCTTCGTCGACGAACGGCGCAAGAAGCGAACGGAGCCGACGGATGCCGGTTTCGAGGCTGAATGCGGCACCGACGAACTGATTGGCGAATATCTCGCCGCAAGCGTCAAACGCGACGGCGACACGCAACGCCTGGTCTTTGGACTGCAAAGTCTTCCTCATGCCATCCAGGTCTGCGGAGGCGACTTTCTGGAATTGCCCGCCGCCGATGCCAGCGCCCTGTTGAAGCCGGAATTTGCACGATTGCTTGGCCGATTATAGCCAGGAAAGCGCATCGAGAGCGCAGTGGCCCAATCGGCCGCGGCAGGTTGGCGTCCTTAACCAAGTGGCCAATGGTGCCCGGGCTGTGGTTGGCGCTTTTTGCTGGTTTGTGACAATGATCTGTGATGTAGCGCATGGCCGCCGGCCAAAAAATGCCCGGTTTTGCGCGTGTTTCCCGGTTTCCTGGGTTTTGAAGGAGTGCTCGATAAAATGGCGAATGAAAACTGGCCCGTTTACGGTGAGATCACCGGCCCCGTGGTGATGATCGGCTTTGGTTCGATCGGACACGGAACGTTGCCGCTCATCGAACGCCATTTCAAGTTCGACAAGTCGCGCATGACGGTCGTCGATCCGCGCGATACCGATCGCAAGCTGCTCGACGAGCGCGGCATCACCTTCGTCCAGGAAGCGGTGACCGAGAAGAATTACAAGAAGCTTTTGACGCCGCTGCTGACCAATGGCGGTGGCCAGGGCTTTTGCGTCAACCTGTCGGTCGACACCGGCTCGGTGGACCTGATGCGACTCTGCCGCAAGCTCGGCGTGCTTTACATCGACACCGTCGTCGAGCCCTGGCTTGGCTTCTATTTCGACGCCAAGGCCGACAATGCCAGCCGCACCAACTATGCGTTGCGCGAGGCGCTGCTCAAGGAAAAGCACGACAAGCCCGGCGGCGCCACCGCCGTCTCCACCTGCGGTGCCAATCCCGGCATGGTGTCCTGGTTCGTCAAGCAGGCGCTGGTTAATCTGGCCACCGATCTTGGCATGGAGTTCTCCGAGCCGGCGCAGGAAGACCGCGAGGGCTGGGGGAAACTGATGAAGAAGGCCGGGGTCAAGGGCATCCACATCGCCGAACGCGACACCCAGCGCACCAAGAAGCCCAAGCCGATGGATGTGTTCTGGAACACTTGGTCGGTCGAGGGCTTCATCTCCGAGGGATTGCAGCCGGCCGAGCTCGGCTGGGGCACGCATGAGACCTGGATGCCCAAGAACGGCAAGAAGCACAAGCACGGCTCCAGGGCCGCGATCTATCTGGAGCAGCCTGGCGCCAACACCCGCGTGCGCTCCTGGTGCCCGACGCCGGGACCGCAATATGGCCTGCTGGTGACGCACAACGAGGCGATCTCGATCGCCGATTTCTTCACCGTGCACTCCAAGAAGGGCAAGGTTCAATACCGCCCGACATGCCACTACGCCTATCATCCCTGCAACGATGCCATGCTGTCGCTGGACGAGATGTTCGGTGCCGCCGGCAAGCCGCAGCCGGTGCACCACGTGCTCGACGAGAACGAACTGGTCGACGGTGTCGACGAACTCGGCGTCCTGCTCTACGGCCACGACAAGAATGCCTACTGGTACGGTTCCCAGCTGTCGCTTGCCGAGGCGCGCAAGCTGGCCCCCTATCAGAACGCCACCGGCATGCAGGTCACCTCGGCGGTTCTGGCCGGCATGGTCTGGGCGCTGGAAAATCCGGCCGCCGGCATCGTCGAGGCCGACGAGATGGACTACAAGCGCTGCCTGGACGTGCAGTCGCCCTATCTCGGACCGGTCAAGGGCTACTATACCGACTGGACGCCGCTCGACAGACGCCCGGGCCTTTTCCCGGAAGACCTCGACCGCAGCGACCCGTGGCAATTCCGCAACATCCTCGTCCGATAGCATCACCCGGACCATGTGCCATTGCCTTGCAATCGCCCGGAAATCGGGCGATTGAAGGGATGCGGCCTGGGGTGGCGATGTGCGTCCGTTGGACGCTTAAAGCATACCCCAGCACTTTGGACGTTCGCGTCGTGCTTCCCAGAAATCGGCCCGATTTTTGGACCGACGCGTTTGGAGAGGATTTCATATGACGATTGCGCGCAAAGTTCTTTCGATGGGCATGGCGGGTGCCCTTGCCTCGATGCTTGCTGCCTGTGCCACCAGCGGTCCCGACCAGCCGCCGATGGCTGCCACGCCGAAAGGCGTCGAAGGTTCCTGGATCGATGCCAAGGGTACCGGCCTGTCGACCTTCACCGGCGGCGGCACCTTCACGACCGTCGCCACCGACACGGGACAGAAGCTTGCCGACGGCAGCTACACGATGACCGGCGCCACGTCGGTGCAGATCAACGGCACCTCGCTGATCCGCCAAACCCCGGTGAGCTTCAATTGTCTGATGGTGTCTACCAGCCAGCTCAACTGCACCAGCTCCGCCGGCCAGAATTTCGTGCTGACGCGGCGCACCTGAACCCGGCGAACATTCCAGTCACAAAGGACGGCGGCCGCTTGGTCGCCGTCCTTTTTTGCGCCTGGAAATACCGCCGCATTTCCGCTTGCGTCAGCCGGAACGCGATGGGAACATGATCGAAACGCTGGCTGTACTATCCCAGTCAAGCAAGGGCGTAGACGCGTCCGATCAGCCTACCGGGAGACGAAGATGAAGAAGCTTGCCGCCATTGCCGCCCTTTCCGCGTCGACGCTTGGCCTGTCGGCCGGGGCATCCTTTGCCGACTACACACTGAACATCCTGCACATCAATGACTGGCACAGCCGCATCGAAGGCAACAACAAATATGAGTCGACCTGCTCTGCCGAGGAGGAGACCAAGGGCGAGTGCATCGGCGGCGCCGGCCGGCTGATCACCGCCATCGCCCAGGAACGCAAGAAGCTGGAAGGCCAGAACGTGTTGCTGCTCAGCGCCGGCGACAATTTCCAAGGCTCGCTGTTCTACACGACCTACAAGGGCAAGGTCGAAGGCGAGTTCCTCAACGACATGAAGTTCGACGCCATGGCGCTCGGCAACCATGAATTCGACGACGGCGAAGCCGCCCTTGCGCCCTTCCTCGACATGATCAAATTCCCGGTGCTCGGCGCCAACGTCAAGGCAAACGCGCAGTCCAAGCTCGGCGACCGCGTCAAGCCGTCGATCGTGATCGAGGTCGGCGGCCAGAAGATCGGCATCATTGGCGCCGTCACCAACGACACGCCCGAACTCGCCTCCCCCGGCCCCAACATCACGATCGAGGACGACGTCAAGTCGATCACGGCCGAAGTCGAGAAACTTAAGGGAGAAGGCGTCAACAAGATCATCGCCGTCACCCATATAGGCTACAACAGGGAACGCGACATCATTGCCAAGATCCCCGGCATCGACGTCGTGGTCGGCGGCCACAGCCACACGCTCCTGTCCAACACCGATCCGAAGGCGGCTGGCCCCTACCCGACCATGGTCGACAACCCTGGCGGCTACAAGGTTCCGGTGGTGCAGGCGGCGTCCTATTCGAAATATCTCGGCGAGTTCAAGGTGGTGTTCGACGACAATGGCGTCGTCAAATCGGCGAGCGGCGACCCGATCTATCTCGACAAGTCGATCACGCCCGATCCCGCGGTGCTCGCCCGCATCAAGGAACTCGGCGCGCCGATCGAGGCGCTGAAGAACAAGGAAGTGGCCGAGACGACCGACGTGATCGACGGCAGCCGCGAAAGCTGCCGCGCCAAGGAGTGCGAGATGGGCAATCTCGTCTCCGACGCCATACTCGACCGCGTCAAGGGACAGGGCGTCGAGATCGTTATCTCCAACGGTGGCGGCCTGCGCGCCTCGATCGACAAGGGGACCGTCACCATGGGTGAGGTGCTGACCGTGCTGCCGTTCCAGAACACGCTGGCGACCTTCCAGATTTCCGGCAAGGATCTGGTCGCCGGGCTCGAAGCCGGTCTCAGCCAGATCGAGGACGGCGCCGGCCGCTTCCCGCAGGTCGCGGGGCTCAAATATTCCTTCGACAGGTCGGTCGCGCCCAATGCCGGCCGCGTGAAGTCGGTGGAGGTGATGGAAAACGGCGCCTGGACGCCGATCAATCCCGACAAGGATTATCTGGTCGCCACCAACAACTATGTCCGCCAGGGCGGCGACGGTTACAAGGTCTTCGCCGAAAAGGCCAGGAATGCTTATGATTACGGCCCTGGCCTCGAACAGGTCGTCGCCGACTATCTCGGCGCCCACCGGCCCTATACGCCAAAGCTCGACGGCCGTATCACCGAGATCGCCGCGACGACAGCGGCAGCTCCCGCCGCCGAGCCGGCCAAGCCTGCCGAACCAGCAAAGCCCGCGGAGACCGCACCGGCAGCGCCGGCACCGGCCGAAGCCGCCAAACCGGCCGCACCGGCGATGCCTGAACTGCCTGCCAACTCAGGCGATATCGCCAACACGCCGCCAGCCATATCGACGGAAAAGGCACCCCCGCCGCCGGCACCTGCCGAGACCGCTCCCGCGCCTGCCGCTCCCGCTTCGGCGGCGCCAGCAGAACCGACAACGCCCGCTGAAGCCGCGCCAGCCACCGGCAGCCATGTCATCGTGGCCGGCGATACCTACTGGGATCTGGCAAAGAAAGCCTATGGCGATGCGACCAGGTGGAAACTCATCTATGAGGCGAACAAGGGTCAAAGGCCGCATCGGCTTGCGCCGGGCGCGACACTGACCATCCCCGCGAAGTAACCTCATTTCGCTTCCAGCGAGAACACCCGCCGGGGAAACCTGGCGAGTGTTCTTTTTCCAGACGGAAAGGCGGTATGGTGCGGCCAGACGCAGCATTGAAAAGCGGCGCGCCATCACTAGTTTCACGCCGTCTCCGGAGAACCCTTATGACGCCTACCAATGTTGTCGACCCCAAGACGGTCAAGCCGGTCGCCGCGACGGCGGGACACGCGCCGGCCAGGGCCGGCAAGGTCGGCGTCATGCTGGTCAATCTCGGCACGCCCGACGGTACCGAATTCAAGCCTATGTGGCGCTATCTCCGCGAATTTCTGTCCGACCCGCGCGTCATAGAGCTCAACAAGGCGATCTGGTATCCGATCCTCTATGGGCTGGTACTGACCACGCGGCCGAAGAAGTCGGGTGCCAACTATGCCAGGATCTGGAACCGGGAGAAGAACGAGTCGCCTTTGCGCACCTACACGCGCGCGCAATCCGAAAAGCTGACCGGGGCATTGCGCGACTTGCCCAATGTCATCGTCGACTGGGCGATGCGTTACGGCAACCCTTCGACATCAAGCGTCGCCGAAAGGCTGGTGGCGCAAGGCTGCGACCGCATCCTGAGCTTTCCGCTCTATCCGCAATATTCGGCGACCACCACGGCAACCGCCAACGACCAGCTGTTCCGGGCGTTGATGAAGATGCGCGCGGCACCTGCCGTCCGCAGCGTGCCGCCCTACTATGCCGAGCCGGTCTACATCGAAGCGCTCGCCAGTTCGATCGAACGGCATCTGGCGACGCTCGATTTCGAACCGGAGGTGGTCATCACCTCCTATCACGGCATCCCGAAACCCTATTCCGACAAGGGCGATCCCTACCGGGCGCATTGCCTGCATACGACGCGGCTGCTGCGCGAGAAACTCGGCTGGGGCGAGAACAAGCTGATCACCACCTTCCAGTCGCGCTTCGGGGCGCAGGAGTGGCTGCAGCCCTACACCGACAAGACGGTCGAGAAACTGGCCAAGGACGGCATCAGATCGATTGCCATCGTCAATCCAGGCTTTTCCGTCGACTGCATCGAGACGCTGGACGAGATCGGCCGCGAAGCAGCCGAGACCTTCCATCATGCCGGTGGCGAAAACTTCGCCCACATTCCTTGTCTCAACGACAGCCCCGAGGGTATGGCGGTGATCGAAGCAATGGTGCGGCGCGAACTGTCGGGCTGGGTCTGACGCCGGAACAACACAAGCTCCGAAGCGTTGAGCAGCGCCTCCGGAGAATTCAATGCTCCGCAAACTCGACCTCAGCACTGGCCGGCCCGTCTGGTCCGCCTATCGGGCGCCCGCGGTGCCGACGGGCAGTCTGATCCGGGACGTCAAGACCGATGTGCTGATCGTCGGCATGGGCATCAGCGGCGCCATGATGGCCGAGGCGCTGACAGCGGATGGTCACTCCGTGATCTGCATCGACCGGCGGGGGCCGCTGAAAGGATCGACAGCGGCAACCACGGCGCTGGTGCAGTTCGAAATCGACCAGCCGCTTTCGGCTCTGTCGAGGATGATTGGCACGGCCCAGGCACGGCAGGCCTGGCGACGTTCGCGGCTGGCTATTTCCAATCTCGCCGCCCGCATCGCCGAACTCGGCCTCAAATGCGGCATGAGCCGCACCCAATCGCTCTATTTGGCCGGTACCGCGCTCGGCCCCTCGGAACTCCGGGACGAAACCGAGGCGCGGCAGATGGCCGGCATCGGCGCGACCTATCTCACACCGGCGCCATTGGCCGAAACATTCGGCATCGATCGCGCTGGCGCCATCCTAAGCCATGGCAACATCGCGCTCGACCCGCGCAAGCTGACGGCCGGGTTGCTACTCAAGGCTCGGGAGCGCAAGGCACGTCTCTATACGCCGGTCGAAGCGGCGGCGATCAAGGACAGTGCCGACGAGGTGATCGTGACGACCAGGGATGGCCCTGCCATCACGGCACGGCATGTTGTCCTGGCCACGGGTTACGAACTGGTCGACATGGTGCCGGCGGCTGCTCACCGGGTCATATCGACATGGGCGATCGCAACCCGCCCGCAAACGCGAAAACTCTGGCCGGGTGCGGCGTTTGTCTGGGAAGCTTCCGATCCCTATCTCTACGTCAGGGCAACGGTCGACGGCAGGGTCATCTGCGGCGGCGAGGACGAGGATTTCATCGACGAGACGCGGCGCGATGAACTGATCGGCGACAAGAGCGCACGCATCGCCGCAAAGCTAGGCCTGATGTTTCCGCATCTCGACGTCAGGCCCGAATTTGCCTGGGCCGGCTCCTTCGGCATCACGACGTCAGGCCTGCCCTATATCGGCGCCATTCCCAGGCACCCGCGCATCCACGCCGTGTTGGGTTATGGCGGCAATGGCATCACCTTCTCGCGGATCGCTGCGGAGATCGTCTCGGCGTCGATCGACGGGCTTGAAGACACGGATGCAAGCCTGTTTGCCTTCAACCGCTGAGTGTATACTCGCAAACAATCCCTCATCACCTGATTGTAACGTTCTTGAAACACACTTAAGTCTTTGGTGAAGTTGGCTGCGCGGGAATGGCTTGCGCGGCCTGCCTCTGAGGGAGAGCCAAATGGATTTCAGTGGTTTCGATATTGCGATCGTTGTTCTTGTCGCGCTTGTCGTGCTGGTGCTGTTCAAGGGCATCAAGACAATTCCGCAGGGATACAACTATACCGTCGAACGCTTTGGTCGTTATACCAAGACACTGAGCCCCGGCCTCAACCTCATCACGCCGTTCGTCGACCGCATCGGCGCCAAGATGAACATGATGGAACAGGTGCTCGACGTTCCGAGCCAGGAGATCATCACCCGCGACAACGCCATCGTCGGTGTCGACGGCATCGCTTTCTACCAGATCCTCAATGCGGCACAGGCCGCCTATCAGGTTGCCGGCCTGCAGAACGCCATCCTCAACCTGACGATGACCAACATCCGTACCGTCATGGGTTCGATGGACCTCGATGAGCTGTTGTCCAACCGCGACGCCATCAACGAGCGCCTGCTGCGCGTCGTCGACGAGGCGGCGCACCCGTGGGGCATCAAGATCACCCGCGTCGAGATCAAGGACATCAACCCGCCGGCCAACCTCATCGAATCGATGGGCCGCCAGATGACCGCCGAGCGCAACAAGCGCGCGCAGATCCTGGCCGCCGAGGGCCTCAAGCAGTCGCAGATCCTCGAAGCCGAGGGCCGCAAGGAAGCCGCCTTCCGCGATGCCGAGGCGCGCGAACGCTCCGCCGAAGCCGAAGCCCGCGCCACCCAGGTCGTGTCGGAAGCGATTTCCAAGGGTGACGTGCAGGCGCTGAACTACTTCGTCGCCCAGAAATACACCGAGGCGCTGGGCAAGATCGGCACCGCCACCAACAGCAAGATCGTGCTGATGCCCTTCGAGGCGTCGTCTCTGATCGGCTCACTTGGCGGCATTGGCGAAATCGCCAAGGAGGTCTTCCGCAGCGAAGGCACGACCGGTGCGCAGAGGCAGGCAGCCCGCCCGCCGGTGGTCCGCCCGAGCGAGAATTGAGATAGGCCACTCTCATGATCGACCGCATCGTTTCTGAACTCGGCCCGTGGAACTGGATGGTCCTGGGCTTCGTGCTGCTGGTGGTAGAGGTCATCGCGCCGGGCTTCTTCATGCTTTGGATCGGCATCGCCGCTCTGATCGTCGGCGCGGTGTCGCTGCTGGTCTGGGGTGCCGCCATTTGGACATGGCAGGTCCAGGTGCTGCTCTTCCTCGTGCTGTCGCTGGTTTCAGCCTTTGCCGGCAAGAAACTCATGGGCGGACACGACCAGCCGAGCGATCAGCCGCTGCTCAACCGCCGTGGTGCGCAGATGATCGGCAGGATGGCGACGCTCGCCGAGCCGATCCGCGACGGCCGCGGCCGCATCAAGCTCGGCGACACGCTGTGGCGGGTTTCCGGCCCGGATTTGCCCGCCGGCACACAGGTGCGCGTCACCGCCGCTGCCGACACCGACCTGGAATTGACGGTGGAACAGGTCTGAGTTTCCGGCCCCCAATACCTGAATAGCACCGGCACGAGGTGTGTTGAGATTCAGGTCAGGCCGAGCCGAGAATGGTGGCTTCCGAGAACCGGAGCGGAGCGGGCATTAAGTCCGTGAGCTCAGTTCTACTGCGACGCAGTAGAACGGGGAAGCGCAGGAGGCTGCCGTCCGCAGGCCGGCCTGACCTGAATACCGACACGCCTTAGGCAGCGCCGATGCGCAACAGGTCATGGAAATGCACCACGCCCAGCGGCATGTTGTTCCTGGTCACCACCAGCGCGCCGATATTGTGCTCGTTGAGCAGCGCGATGGCCGTGCCTGCAAGCGTCTGCGGGTCGACCGTCTTGGGCGTGCGGGTCATCACGTCGTCGACGATGACGTCGGCCAGGTTGCGGTGCAGGTTGCGCGCGACATCGCCGTCGGTGATGATCCCGGCCAGTTCGCCATTCGCGTCGACGATCAGAACGCAGCCGACCTTCTTCTGCGACAATGTCATCACAGCTTCCGGCATTTTGGTGCCGAGCGAAGCCAGCGGCATCTGGTCGCCGGCCCGCATGATCTCGGAGACCATGGTCAGGTTGGCGCCGAGCTGGCCGCCGGGATGGAAGGTGCGGAAATGGTCAGGCGTGAAGCCGCGCGCCTCGAGCAGCGCAATCGCCAGCGCGTCACCGATGACCAGTTGCAGCAGCGTCGATGTCGTCGGCGCCAGGCCATGCGGGCATGCCTCGGGGGTGCGTGGCAAAAGCAGCACCACGTCGGCCGCGCGCGCCAGCGCCGACGTCTCTCCGGAGGTCACGGCGATGAGCGGGATGGAGAAACGCCTGGAATAGGCGACGATGCCCATCATCTCCTTGCTCTCGCCCGACCACGAAATCGCGATGACGGCGTCGTCCTTGGCGATCATGCCGAGATCGCCATGATTGGCCTCGACGGGGTGGACGAAGAAGGCCGGCGTGCCGGTCGAGGCCAGCGTCGCCGCGACTTTCGACCCGATATGGCCGCTTTTACCAATACCGGTGACGATGAGCCGGCCCTCGATCTTCGAGATCATCTCGACGGCCTGGGCAAAGGGTGCTGCCAGTCCGTTCTCGAGTGCCTCGGCAAGGGCCGCGATCCCGGCCTGTTCAGTTGCCACCGTTCTCAGCGCCGATTCGATCGACGCTTGCCTGTCCAGAGGCTTCTTATCGAGAGGTCTCGCATGCATGGATCATGCGATTAGCGCTTTGCCGCCCGCCTGTCCAACGGAAATGGCCCTCCGGCATCAAGGTCGAGTGTGCGGCGGTTGGAGCAAGGACAAGGATCAAGACAGAGGGCACGACCCGGACCGGCATTGTCGCCCGCGAAAATCGCGTTCGAGCCGGGGGGGATGCGTGCCGCCTCAACCCTCCATTAACCATCCCCATTTACGGTTCGGTAAGTATGGCGCGCATGCGCCGCGCAAGCAGTGGTGGCGATGTCCGGGGTCCAGCCAGAAAAATTGAGAGGACGACGGGACAAGGCGGCCTGCGCCTTGCTGCTGGCGACCAGCATCCTTGCCTTGCTGCGCCCTGCGCCCCTCCATGCCCAGGAAACGGAACTGCGTGGAGAAGTATCCGAATCGGCGATCCTGTCCGACCAGCAGCGCAAGGCGGGAAGCCTGGTTCTCGCCCAGCAAACGGCGGCCAACGCTGACGCGCGGGACAATGCGCCGGCGCGCACCTATTTGCCGGCCAGCGCCGACGCCGTGCCTGACGACACGGACGCCGCGAACTCGACCACCAGCGTCTTCGACCCGCCCCAGGCTAGCGACGATACCTCCGCTGATGCGCCCACGCAGCCCAAGCCGCGCCGCACTTCGATCGCCAGGCAGAATGCGGCCGACAAGGCAAAGGACAGGGCGGCCGACAAGTCGAAGAAGAAAAAGAGCACTACGGCGGCTACGGATCCAACCACCACTGCCACGACGGCCACAACGGACGACACCGACAGCATCGCGGCGGATCAGGACGCGGCCAACCGCCGTGCACTCACCATCGACAGTGCGGACAGGCAGAAACTCGACGCTGGCGCCGAGCGCACCACTGCGATCGAGGGCCGGAACAAGAAACCCGAGGACGATCCGTTCGCCGCCACCGGGGTCAAATGGGGCTCCTTCGTCATCCGGCCGACCATCGAACAGGGATTGACGGCCACGACGAACGGCGACTCAAGCAGTGCCGGCACATCGGCGCTGCTGTCCGAGACGGCGCTGCGCTTTACCGCCGCTTCCGACTGGCGTGAAAACTCCGCGACCATCGACGGCTACGGCATTTTCCGCGAAACGGTGTCGGGCTACCGGGTTCACGATGCGCAGGGCCGCATCGAAGGCCAGCTCAATGTCGACCTCGACAAGGAAATGCGCGCCATCGCCAAGCTCGGCTACGAAGCCGTGCCGGAATCCGCGTCTTCGCCCGATGCCATCGCCGGCGTCAGCACCCAACCCCTGCGGCAGTCGATCGACGGCAGCATCGGCGTCGAGAAGGCGGTCGGCAAGATGCAGTACACATTGACCGGGGCGGTCTCACACGACTTCTATGGCGACGCCAAGCTCTCGGACGGCACCTCGCTGTCGCAGAAAGACCAGGACAACACGCTCTACACAGCAACCTTGCGCACCGGCTACGAGATTTCCCCGGCGCTCACGCCCTTCACCGAAATCGAGGTCGGCCGCCGGGCCTACGACCAGCGCATCGACAATGAAGGCTTCGAGCGCTCCTCGACGCGGCTTGGCGCCCGCGCGGGCCTGCAGCTCGACATGGGCGAGAAGCTGTCGGGTGAATTCTCGGCCGGCTGGCTCAGGGAAGCGGTCGACGACAAGAGCCTGGAAGCGATTTCGGGGGCCACCGTCAACGCGGATGTCAAATGGTCACCGCAACGCGGCACCATGATCGGCTTGACCGGCAAGACAACTGTCGAGACCACGACCACGTCAGGCGAAAGCGGCGATATCCTCTACTCCGGACGCCTGACGGGCGAACGTGTGATCCGATCCAATCTTACCGCGAATGCGGCTCTGGGCCTGGACTGGCGCGACTATGTCGGCATCGACGGCCATGACAGGATTTTGAGCGCGGAGGCCGGACTGACTTGGTGGCTGAACCGGTATGCCGGCCTCACCACCCGGGTGAGAACCGAGAAGCTGACCAGCAACCTGCCCGGCCGCGACTACACCGCCAACAGCATCTACCTCGGCGTGAAAGTGCAGCGCTGAAGGCCTATAAGCTTCGTCATCCTGGGGTCTCCGCGACGTCGCTACGCTCCTGCTTTGCCCGAGGATGACGAAAGTGCGGTGACTAAAATGCGGCCCCGCGGCGCTCGGATGGGCTCACCTCGTCGAGAAGCGTGCGGATGACGCCGGCCATGTTCTCATTCATGTCGCTGCGCCACAGCGCGAAGGCGACATTGGCCTCGACAAAACCTTCCGGCGAACCGCAATCGAAGGTGCGGCCCTGATAGTGGTAGCCGTAGAAGGCCTGCTGCTTCTCCAGCTTCAGCATCGCGGCGGTGAGCTGGATCTCGTTGCCGGCGCCCTTCTCCTGCCCATCCAGAATCCCAAAGATCTC